>DATGVT010000280.1:0-2960 GCA_035300005.1 Candidatus Acidiferrales bacterium | reverse complement strand
CCAACGGCGCCGGCAAGTCGACGCTCTTCAACCTGGTCACCGGGCGGCTGAAACCCAACGCCGGGCGGGTCTGGTTCGACGGCAAGGACATCACGGGCAAGGCCGCCCACGCGGTGGCTCGGGCCGGCATCGGACGCGCCTTCCAGATCACCAACATCTTCCCCAAGCTGACGGTCCGCCAGAACCTGCAGTACTCGATGCTGGCCTACCGGGGCATCACCCGGCGGCCCTGGGGGATCGCCGACCGGATCTTCCGCCAGGAGGCGCTGGACCTCCTGGAATCGGTCGGCCTGGGCCCGTACGCCGACCTGCCCGCCGGCCAGCTCTCCCACGGCGACCAGCGAGCCCTGGAGCTGGCGATCTCGATCGCGCTGGGCTCCAAGCTGCTGCTGCTCGACGAACCCACCGCCGGCATGTCGCCCTACGAGACCCAGAAGGCGATGGAGCTGGTGCGGCGGGTGGTGACCGAGAAGAAGCTGACGCTGCTGTTCTGCGAGCACGACATGGACGTCGTCTTCGGCACCGCCCGCCGGGTCACCGTGATGCACCTGGGCGAGGTTCTGGCGGAGGGTTCGCCGGCCGAGATCCGGAGCAACCCCGACGTGCGCCGTGTCTACCTGGGCGAGCTGGAGGAGACGGCGTGAGTCGCCGCCCGGGCGACGGCGAGAGATTCGGTGGTCGGGCCGCCGAGATCAAGGAAGGGTCCGGCGGGCTAGGAGCGCATCCGCAGATGCGTGACGACGACCGACGGGGGCCCCTGACGCGGATATTCGGCGAGCACGGGCGCCGAAGGTCCGTCGGCGCTCCGGGGGGCGACTCACGATGAGTCTCGGGGTGAGTGGGCTGAATGTCCGCTACGGCAAGTCCCACGTCGTCTTCGACCTCGACCTGAGCGTCGGCGAGCGCGAGGTGCTGACCCTGCTCGGCCGCAACGGCGCCGGCAAGACCACGACCCTGCTCGGCATCCTGGGCCTGCTGCCGGGCGCCGCCGGTAGCGTCCGTGTGAGCGACCGGGACGTGAGCCGCTGGCCTACCTACCGGCGGGCGCGGGCGGGCCTCGCCTACGTGCCCTCCGGCGCTCGCTGCTTCGCCAACCTGACCGTGGGCGAGAACCTGGAGATCGCGGCTCGGGCCGACGGCAGCAGCGGTTGGACGCGGCAGAAGGTGTTCGAGTTCTTCCCGAAGCTCGGCCAGCTGCGGGGAAACCTGGCCGGTGGGCTCTCCGGCGGCGAGCGGCAGATGCTGGCCATCGGCCGGGCGTTGATGTCCAATCCCAGGGTGGTGTTGATGGACGAGCCCACCGAGGGCCTGGCGCCGGTGATCGTGCAGTCGATCGGCCGCCTGATCGCGCAGCTCCGGGACACCGGGGTGGCCATCCTGCTGGCCGAGCAGAACCATCAGATGGCGCTCAAGGTGGCCGACCGGGCAGCCTTCATGGAGAAGGGCCGGATCGTGGAGGAGATGCCGGCCGCGGCGGCGGCGAAGAGCGAGGTCCTGCACCGGATCCTGGGCGTGTGAGCCGGATCCGGAGCTGGCTGGAGAGGGAGCCCTGGTTCGCCCTCTTGCTCGCCGCGGCGGTGGCGGCTCGCCTCTACAACTTCCGGCACCCCCCCGACGACGCCCACGAGTGGAGGCAGACCCAGACGCTCATGTACTCCGCCAGCTATGGGCACGGGGCCGGCTGGCTCACGCCCTTCAGCAACTGGAACGGGGCTCCTCCCCACCCTGGCGTGCTGGAGCTGCCCCTCTATTCGATCCTCGCCTACCTGACCTCGGCGCCTTTCGGGCTGCTGGCCTCCGCCCGCACCTGGTCGTTCGCCTCCAGCGTGGCGGCGATCTACGTCTTCGACCGGCTCTGCGTGCGCCTGGAGCATCCCCGAAGGCGGACGGCCACCCTGCTCTTCGCGCTGGCCCCGGTCGCCATCTTCTACGGCCACGCCGTCCAGCCCGAGTCCCTGCTGCTGCTTCTGGTGGTGGCGGCCGCCTACGGCCTGGTGCTAGGGGCAGGCGCGGGCTGGCGGTGGACTCTGCTGGGCGGCGTCGCGCTGGCGGCGGCCACGCTCATCAAGCCCACCGCCCTGGTCATGCTGGCGCCCCCGCTCGCCCTGCAGGCGTGGCGGCTTTCGTCCCTCCCCGCTCGCGGGGAGGGTAGGGAGGGGAGCTGGCTGCCCGCGGGGCTGGTGCTGGCCGGGTCGGCGGCGGTCGCCCTGGCCTGGGGGCTCTACGTCCGGGGCGTGCTGCTGGCGGCCGACCCGCTCTGGTACAGCGTCAGCACGGCCCCGGGCTGGGTCTTCGGAGAGCTTCAGCTGCGCTTCCACCCGTTCCTCTACGAAACGCTGACCCAGCGGCTGGCGATGATTCTGCTGCCGCCGCTGGCGGCAGGACTGATCCTGATCGCGGCCTTCGGGCGCCGCGGCCATGCCTGGTGGTGGGCATGGGCAGCGGGCGGGCTCCTCTCAGTGCTGGTCTTCAGCCGCCTGAACGCGGTGCATTTCTACTACCAGCTGCCCGCCGTGCCCGCTCTGGCCGCCCTCGCCGCCTACGGGTTCCCGGCCTGGCCGCGCTCCCTCCGGGCGCGGGGGCTGGCCGCGGCCGGCCTGCTGACGGCGGCTGCGCTCGGCTGCCGGCAGCTGTACGCGGAGAACCCCATCTACCACGACGCCGGCGCCGCCCTCGCCTCGGTGGCGAGCCCGGGGCCGGTCCTGGCGCTCAGCAGCGCGGGCGGCGCGGCCTGGTACCCCGTGGTCCTCTTCTACTCGGGCCACGACGGCTGGAACCTGCCGCTGGACGCCTCCGCCGAGCAGGTGGCCGCCCATCCCGCCTGTGACCTGGTCATGGTCTTCGACCGCCCGAGCCCGCCTCCGCCGGTGCCGCCCGGCTGGACGGAGACCAAGCGGACGTCGGAATACGTACTGGCCCGCTCGTCCCTCCCCGCTTGCGGGGAGGGTAGGGAGGGGACT
>DATGVT010000279.1:0-2000 GCA_035300005.1 Candidatus Acidiferrales bacterium | reverse complement strand
GACTCCTACCCCCGCCTGCAGCAGACCTTCAACCTGGTGCCCTCCCTGCTGGCCCAGGTCGAGGACTACGCCCACGGCCAGTACCAGGACCTCTTCCTGGACCTCTCGCGCAAACCGGCGGCCACCCTGACCGCCGAGGAGCGCTCGTTCGTCCTCCGCTGGATGCGAG
This sequence comes from Candidatus Acidiferrales bacterium, assembly GCA_035300005.1. Classification (GTDB taxonomy): domain Bacteria; phylum Chloroflexota; class Dormibacteria; order Dormibacterales; family Dormibacteraceae; genus DATGVT01. The sequence goes on along the minus strand of DATGVT010000279.1, from coordinate 1,831 downwards.
ATGCGCCCCACTTCCTGCGGGTGCAGGCCTCTCCCCGCTACCTGGAGCTGGCCCGCCGCGGCGAGGACGCCCAGTTCTCGACCGACGAGATCCGCGACCTCCAGGTCTGGTTCAACCTGGCCTGGTGCGACCCCGCCTGGGTCGAGTCCGACCCCCGCCTGGCCGCCCTCAAGCGCAAGGACCGCGGCTTCTCGGAGGAGGACAAGGGACCTCTCTTCGAAGCCCAGCTGGAGATGCTGCGGCGCGTGATCCCCAAGTATCGCGAGCTGGCCGAGCGCGGCCAGGCCGAGCTCACCTTCTCGCCCTTCTACCACCCCATCCTGCCTCTGATCTGTCACGTCGACTCCGCCCGGACGGCGTCGCCCAACATCACCCTGCCGCAGCGGCATTTCTCCCACCGCGAGGACGCCGAGCGCCAGATCGAGCTCGGCCGCGCCGGCTTCGAGCGCCTTCTCGGCCTTCGGCCCCGGGGCATGTGGCCGCCGGAGATGGCCGTCGGCGAGAGCGTCGCCAGCCTGGCCGCCCACGCCGGGCTGGACTGGATCATCAGCGACGAGGAGGTGCTCGCCCGCTCACTCGAGACCACGCTCTCCAGGGACGGCGACGGCCGGGTCAACCAGCCTGAGCTGCTCTACATGCCCTATCGCGTGGAGCGCGAGGGCCGCGAGGTGGCGATCGTCTTCCGTGACTCGCTGCTCTCCAACCTGATCGGCTTCGACTACCACCGCATGTCGGCGCAGGACGCCGCGCGCGACTTTCTGTCCCGTCTGCGGCGGGTCCGCGACCAGCAGGGCGAGCGCGACTTCCTGGTCACCGTGGCGCTCGACGGCGAGAACGCCTGGGAGTTCTACCCTCGCGACGGTCACGATTTCCTGAACTTCCTCTACAGCGAGCTGCAGGAGTCGGAGGACATCGTCTGCACCACCGTCTCCGGCTTCCTGGACGCCCACGCGGAGCGCCGGCCGCTCAACCGCCTGCACACCGGCAGCTGGATCGGCGCCAGCCTCGACACCTGGATCGGCGACCCCGAGCACAACACGGCCTGGGACCTCCTGGCCCAGACCCGCGACTGGCTGGCCGACCATGCCCGCCACCACCCCGAGCCGGCGGGCCCGCTGGCCGCCGCCTGGCGCGAGGTCCTGATCACCGAGGGCAGCGACTGGTACTGGTGGTTCTCGCGCCGCCACGACTCCGGGATGGACGGGATCTGGGACAGCCAGTTCCGGCTCCACCTGCGCAACGTGTACAAGGTGGCCGGCCAGAAGCCGCCGGCCCGTCTCTTCCAGCCCATCATCGAGCGCGCGCCGACGCCCGAGCGCCGCCCGCCCCAGGCCAGCATCAGCCCGGCGTCGCGCGCCGACCCGGCCTGGTCCGAGGCCGGGTTCTTCGAGGTGGGCAGCGGCTTCGGCGCCCTCCACCGGCCGGTCGGGATCGTGGTGCGGGTCCTCTACGGGGCCGACTCCGAGCGCCTCTACGTGCGGGTGGACAGCCCGCGCAGCCCGGCCGAGCTGGCCGAATCCGGGGTCGAGCTCTGGCTCTACTGCTCGGGGCTGCCATCTGAGGCCACGGGAGGGGAGCTCGAGCTGCCGCTGCGCCGCACCGCCCTGCGCGAGCTCGGCTTCGAGCCCGCGTTCGTGGCCCGGGTCAGGCCGGACGCGGACGGCCGCGGCACGCTGACCCTGGCGCGGGTGGACGAGGAAGGCCTGCGGGCCGACGCCGTCCTCGAGCGGGTCCTTGACGACCCGCTGTTCTTCTGGCTGGGCTTCGCCGAGCTGGAGCGGCACGGCGGCGACCTGATGGAGCTGGCCCTGGTCGTCTCCCAGCAGGGCCG
>DATGVT010000278.1:0-11640 GCA_035300005.1 Candidatus Acidiferrales bacterium | reverse complement strand
TCTCCCGCGGTTCAACTCTCGGGTCCGCGAGGCCTGCCGCGGCCACGCGTAACCAATAATTTTAGCCCTGGTCCGGGGCTTCCAGCCGGCGAAGTGCCCGCCGGATCGAGTCCGCGCCGAAGCCGCGGCGGTGGAGCCGGGCCGCGACCAGGTCGCGCGGCAGACCGCCGCCGAAGCGCCGGGCCAGCCGCTCGGCGGCGTCCACCTCCGCTTCGGAGTCGAGGTCGCCGAGGGCGGCGTCGGCCAGCTGCCGGCCGATCCCGCGGCCGCGCAGCTCGGCGGCCATGGCCGAGCGGCCCCGGACGGCGGAGCGGCGGGCGACCAGGCCCCGGGCGAAGGCGGCGTCGTCCAGGTAGCCGTGCTCGTGGAGGCGGGCCAGCGCGGCGTCGACCTCGGTCCGCGCCAGCCGCCGCCGGCGCAGCTTCAGGCGGAGCTCGGCTTCGGAATGGGCTCGGCGGGCGAGCAGGCGCAGAGCAACCTGGTAGGCGTCAGGCGGTCCCGGCCGCGGTCGCTCAGTCGTCGGGGTCGGCGCTGCGGACCGCGCCGGCCGGGGTCCGGGCGGGCGCGGCAGCGGCCTGGCCGGCCGCCTTCTCCCGCACGCGCGCCTCGATCTCGCCGGCCAGGGTCGGGTTCTCGCGCAGGTAGTTGCGCACGTTCTCCCGGCCCTGTCCGAGCCGGACATCGCCGTAAGAGAGCCAGGTGCCGCTCTTCTCGATCACGCCGTACTCGAGGGCGGCGTCGATCAGAGATCCCTCCCTGGAGATGCCCTCGTTGAACAGGATGTCGAACTCGGCCGCCCGGAAGGGAGGGGCGACCTTGTTCTTGACCACCTTGACCTTGACCCGGGCGCCGATCGAGTCCAGCCCGGACTTGATGACCTCGACCTTGCGGATGTCGAGCCGCACCGAGCTGTAGAACTTGAGCGCCCGGCCGCCGGGCTGCGTTTCCGGGTTTCCGAACATGATCCCGACCTTCTCCCGGAGCTGGTTCAGGAAGACGACGGAGCAGTTGGACTTGGAGATGGCGGCCGTCAGCTTGCGCAGCGCCTGCGACATCAGCCGGGCCTGGAGCCCGACGTGGGCGTCCCCCATCTCGCCCTCGATCTCGGCCTTGGGCACCAGGGCGGCCACCGAGTCGATCACGATCACGTCCAGGGCCCCGCTGCGCACCAGCACCTCGACGATCTCGAGCGCCTGCTCGCCGGTGTCCGGCTGGCTGATCAGGAGCTCGTCGATGTTGACCCCGATCCGGGCCGCGTAGAGAGGGTCCAGCGCGTGCTCGGCGTCCACGAAGGCGGCCACGCCGCCCGCCTTCTGGGCCTCGGCGATCACGTGCAGCGCGAGCGTCGTCTTGCCGGCCGACTCGGGGCCGAAGATCTCGACCACCCGGCCGCGCGGGATGCCGCCCACGCCCAGCGCCAGGTCCAGCGGCAGCGCGCCGGTCGAGATCACGCCCACCTCGCGCCGGGCCGCATGCTCGCCGAGCTTCATGATGGCTCCCTTGCCGTAGCTGCGCTCGATCTGGGAGATCGCCGTGCTGAGTGCCTTGTCCTTCTCCACTCGGTCCTCCTTAGGTTGCGGTCAGTGTTCTCTGCGTGGGCGCTGTGGTCAACGTCGTTAACAGGCGCAACCCGGCGGAGGATCCCCGCGCAGCGCGGCGCCACGACATTCTACGAACAGGTGTTCGCACAAGTCAAGCCCGATCCATCTCTTCCAGCAGCAGGCGCAGGGCCTCGAGCGCGGCCTGGCGGCGGTTCTGCCAGCGGTCGCCGGCAAAGCTGTACTGGCGGACGCGGCTCTCCACGGGCCCGGTGACCGCGATGAAGGTCAGGCCGACCGGCTTGTCGGTGCCCTCGGCGTCTGGGCCCGCGACGCCGGTGATGGCGGCCGCGTAGTCCGTCTGCAGCCGGCGCCGGGCGCCTTCCGCCATCGCCCGCGCCACCTCGGCGCTGACCGCGCCTTTCGTCTCCAGGACGCGCGCCGGCACCCCCAGCTGGCCCCGCTTGACCTCGTTGGCGTAGGCCACCAGCCCGCCCTTGAAGTAGCGGGAGGCCCCCGGCCGGTCGGTGATCAGGGCCGCCAGGAGGCCGCCCGTGCAGGACTCCGCCACCGCCAGCGTGCGCCGGCTGGCCTCCAGCTTCTCGCCCAGCTCCCGGGCCAGCGGGTCGACCGGCGAGGCGGCGCCCGGGGAGCCGCCGCTCGGGCTCAGCGGCGGGGCCGCCGCCGGCCGCGCCAGCACGTGGCGGAAGCGCCAGAGGTAGTCCACCCCGCTCCAGACCGTGAACAGGACCGCGATCGCGATCGCGGCGTGGGCGGCCGGCACCACCTCCGGGTAGGGTCGCTGCAGGATCAGCAGGAGGACGGCCCCGACCTGGGTCACCGTCTTGGTCTTGCCCCAGGGCGTGGCCGCGATCACCCGGCCCTGGCCGGCCGAGATCGAGCGCAGGATCGTGATCAGCAGCTCGCGGCTGAAGATCACCAGCACCACCCAGGCCGCCACCAGGTTCTCCTGGACGAGCACGACCAGCACCGAGAGCACGAACAGCTTGTCGGCCAGCGGGTCCAGGAACTTGCCCAGCTCGCTGACCTGCCTCCGCCGCCGGGCCAGCTCCCCATCCAGGGTGTCGGTCAGCGAGGCCAGCAGGAAGATCAGGGCCGCCAGCTGGTCGTGGCCGGGCCAGCGGGAGACGAGCAGCACCATCAGGACCGGGATCGCGGCCAGTCGGCTCAGGGTGAGCCAGTTGGGCAGGCTCATACCGAGGTCAAGTCTGCGCTGAGAACTCCCGGGTCTGCACCCCGGACCCCATCGGCCCCAGCTCGCGCCCGTCGAGCGTGATGTAGGTCGCGTGGGCGCGGCCGCTGGTGACCTTGATCCGCTGGCCGCTGAGGGTGAGCTCCGACCCCGCCGGCAGGATGGCTCCGCTGCCGCCCCAGCGTGGCTTGCCGTCGACGCTGACGTCCAGCCAGACCTCGTCCGTGGTCGTGATCACAAGCTCGATCGTGCGCGGGACCGGGGACGCTGACGGGAGGGGCGTCAGGGTGGGTGCGGGCGGCGGCGTGGTCTCCGCCAGCGGCGAGGGCCGAGCCGGGCCGGCCGAGTGCAGCGAGTCCAGCTGCCGGTAGGCGTAGGCGGCGAAGAGGCCGGCCAGCAGCAGGAGACCGAGCAGCCCCAGCAGGGGCCGGGTCAGGTTGAGCAGGCGCGGCCGGCCGTCCAGGGGCCGCAGGGCCAGGCCTCGCTGGAGGTCCTGGCGGCCGGGCTGGTAGGCGGCCAGCAGGGGCTCCGGGTCCAGGTCCAGGAAGCCGGCGTAGGCGCGCAGATGGCCGCGCACGTAGACCGGCGCCGCCAGGTCGTCGAAGCGACCCTCCTCGAGGGCCGCCAGCTGCGCCGGCCGGATGCGCGTGGCTGCGGCCACCTGCTCCAGGGAGAGGCCACGGGCGGCGCGCCGTTCGGCCAGCGCGGCGCCCGGGTCTGTCATTCGATGCCGAGGCGCTCCAGGAGATCGTCCACGTCGGGCAGGTTCATCAGCACCTCGCGGGACTTGCTGCCCTGGTAGCCGCCGATGACGCGGTGGTCGGCCATCTGGTCGACGATGCGGCCGGCCCGCGAGTAGCCCACGTTGAACTTGCGCTGCACCAGGGAGACCGAGGCCGCCCCCTCGGCCGCCACCGCCCGCGCCGCCCGCGCGAACAGAGGATCCAGTCGGCGTTCGACCCTCCCCTCCCCCTCCCACTCCCCGATGGCGACGTCCTCCAGGATCTCGTCCATGTAGCGGGGCTCGCCCTGCGACTTCCAGAAGCGGACCAGGCTGTCGGTCTCGGCGTCGCTGATGAAGGCGCCCTGGAGGCGGGTCGGGCGGCCCTGGTTGACCGGCAGGTAGAGCATGTCGCCCCGGCCCAGCAGCTTCTCGGCGCCGGGCGTGTCCAGGATCACCCGGCTGTCCACCTGGGAGCCCACCGCAAACGCGATGCGGGAGGGGATGTTGGCCTTGATCAGGCCGGTGATGATGTCGGTCGACGGCCGCTGGGTGGCGATGATCAGGTGGATGCCGACCGCCCGCGCCAGCTGCGCGATCCGGCACACCAGCTCTTCGATCTCGCCGGCGGCGACCATCATCAGGTCGGCCAGCTCGTCGATCACGATCACGACGTAGGGCAGGTTGCGGGCCGACCTCTGGGTGGCCTTTTCGTTGTAGCCCTGGAGGTTGCGGACGCCCTCATTCGAGAAGAGCTTGTAACGGCGGTCCATCTCGGCCACCGCCCAGCGCAGGGCGGCGGCGGCCTGGTGGGCCTCCACCAGCACCGGCAGGGCCAGGTGCGGGAGGCCGTTGTAGCCGGTCAGCTCGACGCGCTTGGGATCGATCAGCAGCAGGCGGAGGTCGTCCGGGGTCTCCCGCAGCAGCAGGCTCGCGATCAGGGCGTTGATGCAGACGCTCTTGCCCTGGCCGGTGGCGCCCGCGATCAGCACGTGCGGCATTCCCGTCAGGTCGCCCACGATAGCCTGGCCGGAGACGTCGTTCCCCACCGCCAGCGTGAGCTGGAAGTTGCCCGCCTGGAAGGCGGCGGTCTCCACCACCTCCCGCAACGAGACCAGGCTGGCCGACTTGTTCGGCACCTCGATGCCGACCGCGGACTTGCCGGGGATCGGCGCCTCGATCCGGAGCGGGCTCGCGGCCAGCGCCAGCGAGAGGTCGTTGCTGAGGGCTGTGATGCGCTTGACCTGGACTCCCGCCGCCGGCTGCAGCTCGTACTGGGTGACGGCGGGGCCGGGGTTGACGCCGATCACCTTGGCCTCGACGCCGAAGGTCAGCAGGGTGGTCTCGATCACCCTGACGTTGCGCTTGATCTCGTCCTGCATCCTTTCCTTGCGGGCGGTGACGTTGTCGAGCAGGGCGACCGGGGGCAGCTTCCACTCCACGACCGGCGCCTCGTCCGCGGGCTCAGCCACGACCCGCATCACCGCCTTCGGCTCCCCGAGGTGCCGGGCGGGCTCGAGCTCCGGTTCAGGCACCGAATCCTCGCCTGCCTCTCCGACGGTCTCCCAGGGTCGCGGCGGCTCCGGTTCCGGGGTCGGCGCCGCCGGCTTTGGCCCGCGAACCGGCCGGAGCTCCACCCCAGCCCGAGGAGAGGGCCTGAGCAGGCCCTGCAGCCGCCGGCGCTCGGCGTAGCCGGCGCGGACCGCCGCCAACACGCCCGCGATCACAGCCCCCGGGCTGAAATGAAAGGCGACGATCAGGCCCACGACCAGGACGGCCAGCAGCAGCGCCCAGGAGGCCCAGAGCCCGCCCAGCGCCAACCCGAAGCCGGCCACAGCGGCACCCACGCGCCCGCCCGCCTGAGCGGCCAGCGTGAACAGGCCGACCAGGGCCAGAGCGGCCAGCACGACCGCCAGCACATCCAGCCAGCGCAGCTTCGTGCCCGGCCAGAGCACGAAGACCCCGGCCAGGAGAGCGCCCACCGCCGCCACCGGCCAGGCGGCACCGAAGACCTCGGCCGCGGGCGCCCGCAGGACCAGCGTCAGCACGCCGAGTAGCAGCAACAGGACCCCGGCCGCCTCCCGCGCCTGGAGCGGCGTCAGGAGAGGCTTGCGCCGGGCGCTGCGGCTGCGGCCGCGGCGCGCGCGGGTGGCGCGAGGGCTGCGAGCGGTGCTGCGACGCATGCTGAAAGGCCCGGTGGCGGACCTGGGCGGGATTATAGAGGCCGGGCCGTCCTCGATAGACTGCCGGCGTGGCGGTCGATCCCTTCAGCGAGGCCGAAACCCGCTACCACGCGCTGCTCGAAAGGCGCCGCGTCGGCCGCCTGGATCCCCGCTCCTTCCGCCTGGCCGTGCGCCAGCTGGCCGTCCAGGATGGCGAGGGGCGGGAGTGGATGCTCGGCCCTGAGGACGGCAACTGGTACCGGCGCGAGCAGCAGCGCTGGATCTCGGCCGAGCCACCCCGCAGGCTGGTGTGCCCGCGCTGCGGCCACCACAACCTGGTCCGGCACAGCTTCTGCGTGGAGTGCGGGGCTCTGCTGCAGCGCCCGCTCAGCACGGTCCGGGGCACCTGATCCTGATCCCCGCCGCGCTGTCATGGGGGGAGCGTAAGGGCCGGCTTGGCCGGCCCGTGTGAGTTGTCTTCCCGGCTCCGCAACGTACTTTGCGAGGGGGGCACGCGGGGGGATCCTGATACCGCCCGCGCTCTTACGGGTGATAGTGGATCTGCGTGAGGCCGAAGGCGATGCCCGCGGCCAGCGGGATCAGGGCCGCCAGCAGCCACAGCCGCCAGACCGGCGACCGCCGATCGCCTACCACCAGGTCCTGCCCGCAGAAGCCGCAGTAGCGGTCGAAGGGCCCGGCCACGCCCCGGCAGGCGAGGCACTGCCGGAGCTGCAGCGAGCAGTGGATGCAGTAGTCGGTCAGCATCGCCGGCGAGTCGCAGCGTGGGCAGAGGCTGGGCGCCATGAGCGCGATCGGCGGGAGCTTCAACCCAGCCCTGCCTAGATCTCGGTGATCACAGGGATGACCATCGGCCGGCGCTTGGTCCGCCGGTAGACCAGCTTCGACACCGAGTCGTGCACCGCCTCCTTCAGGAGGCTCAGGTCGGGCGGCCGGCCCGACGCCCGCTCGACGCCTCCCACCGCCGCCCGCCGGGCCTCGCCCATGAGGGCGCTCGAGAGATCCTCCTCCATGAAGCCGCGCGAGATCAGGTCGGGGCCGGCGCGGATGGTGCCGGTGTCGCGGTCCACCGCCAGCGTGACCAGCAGGAGTCCGTCCTCGGCCAGCAGCCGGCGGTCGCGGAGCACGACCTGCTCGACGTCGCCGATGCCAAGCCCGTCCACGAACACGAAGCCGGCCTGGAAGCGCTCGCCGAGCCGGATCTTCTCCTTCGAGATCTCCACCGTCTGCCCGTCCTCCACGATCAGGACGTCGGCCTCGGCCAGCCCCGCTTCCCGCGCCAGGTCGGCGTGGTGCCGCAGCTGCCGGTACTCGCCGTGCACCGGGATGAAGTGCCGCGGGCGCACCAGCTCCAGCATCTGCTTCAGCTCTTCCCGGTGGCCGTGGCCGGAGACGTGCACCTGCGCGACCTCCGAGTAGAAGACGCGGGCGCCGTGCCGGAAGAGGTTGTTCACCGTCTTGTGGACCAGCCGCTCGTTGCCGGGCACGGGCCGGGCCGAGATCACGACCCAGTCGCCCTTGAGCACGTTGACCAGGGGGTGGCGCTGGGCGGCGAAGCGGGCCAGCGCGGACAGCGGCTCGCCCTGGCTGCCGGCGGTCAGCAGGAGCAGCCTGGAGGGTGGGACACGCTGGACCTCTTCCAGCCGGCAGACCAGGCCCGGGGGCACCTTCAGGTAGCCCAGCTCCTGGGCGGTCTTGAAGTTGCTCTGCAGGCTGCGCCCCACCACCGCCAGCCGGCGCTCGAACTGCGAGGCAAGCCGCACCAGGTGTTGGATGCGGTGGATGTTGGAGGCGAAGGTCGCGGCCACGATCCGGCCCGGCGCCTGGCTGAAGATGGCCTCGAAGGCCGTGTGGAGGTCGCGCTCGGAGCCCGAATGGCCTTCGCGCTCGGCGTTGGTGGAGTCGCTGAGCAGGAGCCGGACGCCTTCCCGGCCCAGCTCCTCGAAACGCCGCAGGTCGGTGGGCAGGCCGTCTGGCGGGTCGGGGTCGACCTTGAAGTCGGAGGTGTAGACGAGGCGGCCGGCCGGCGTGTCGATGGCCAGCGCGACGGCGTCCGGGATCGAATGGCAGACGGCGACCGTCTCCACCCGGAAGGGTCCCAGCTGCACCCGGTCCCCCACCCTCACCTCGCGCAGGTCGGACTCGCGCAGGATCCGGTGCTCCCTGAGCTTGGGCCTGACCAGCCCCAGGGTCAGCCGCGTGCCGTAGACGGGCACGTTGAGGCGCTTGAGCACGAAGGGCAGGCCGCCGATGTGGTCCTCGTGGCCGTGGGTGAGGAAGATGCCCAGCACCTCGCGCCCGCCCTCCAGCAGATAGGAGATGTCGGGGATGACGAGGTCCACGCCCAGCATGTCCTCCTGCGGGAACATCAGCCCGGCGTCGACGACCAGGACCTTCCGCTCCGACTCCAGCGCGAACATGTTGATCCCGACCTCGCCCAGGCCGCCCAGCGGCAGGTAGCGGACGGTGGCGGTCACAGAAGCTTGAGCTGCTCGGCCGGGGGCTCGGCCGGGGCCGGCACCGGCTCTGGCTCGGGCGGCTTCAGGACCCGGTCCAGGTAGGTGCGCACCCGGTCGAAGTCACGCTGCAGGTCGCCGACCAGGGCACCGTTGTGAAGCGCGGCGGCCGGGTGGTAGAGCGGCACGTAGGCCAGCTCCCCTCGCTCGACGAAGGTGCCGTGCAGGCGGGTGATCGAGCCCAGCCCGGGCAGCAGCCGCTCCAGCGCGTGCCGGCCCAGCACCAGCACCACCTTCGGCCGCACCAGCTCCAACTGCCGCTTCAGGTAGGGCGCGCAGGCCTCCGCCTCATGCGGCATCGGATCGCGGTTCTGGGGCGGGCGGCACTTGAGCACGTTGGTGATGTAGACGGACTCCCGCGAGAGGCCGATCTGCGCCAGCAGGGTGTCCAGCAGCTGACCGGCGGCGCCCACGAACGGCTTGCCCTGGAGGTCCTCGTTGAAGCCGGGCGCCTCGCCGACGATCATCACGTCGGCCGGGCAGGGGCCGGTCCCCGGCACGGCGTGGGTGCGCGTCGCGTGGAGCCCGCAGCGCGTGCAGGCCCTGACCTGGGCGTGGAGCCGCTCTAGCTCTTCTGCTCTGTTATCCGACATTCACCGCCGAGAAGCTGATCAGCTCCCCGGCGCCGCGGACCGTCTTCATGACGGCCTCCAGCTGCTCTTGCGGCAGCGGCGCCAGGGGAAGGCGGAAGGGGCCGGCGGGGAACCCCATCGCGTTCAGGACGGACTTGATCGGGATCGGGTTGCTGGCGGTGGTCATCAGGGCCTTGATCACGGGCAGCAGGCCGAGATGGATCTCGCGGGCGGTCTCGACCTCGCCCGAACCGTAAGCCTCGATCAGCGAGCGCATGGCCCGGCCGGCCAGGTGAGAGACGACGCAGATGACGCCGTAGCCGCCGACCGCGAGCAGCGGCAGCGTGAAGCTGTCGTCGCCGCTCCAGACCCTGAAGTGCTCGGGCTTGCCGGCGCAGACCAGGCCCATCTGGTCGATGTCGCCGGAGGCCTCCTTGACGCCGATGACGTTGGGCACCCCGGCGCAGCGCAGGGTGGTGGCTGCGGCCATGTTGACGCCGGTCCGGCCCTGGATGTTGTACATGATCACCGGGCCGACCTCGGCCATGGCCTTGAAGTGCAGGTACATGCCGTCCTGGGGCGGCTTGTTGTAGTAGGGCACCACCGCCAGGAGAGCGTCGGCGCCCGCGTCCATCGCCCGCTTGCTCAGCTCCAGAGAGTGGTGGGTGTCGTTGCTGCCGGTTCCGGCCACCACGGCCTTGCCCGGGATCGCGGCCTTAACCCGCTTGATCAGCTCGATCTTCTCCCTGTCCGAGAGCGTGGGCGACTCGCCGGTGGTGCCGGCCACCACGATCCCGTCCGAACCGTCCGCCACCAGCAGCGCGGCCAGCCGCTGGGCGGCGTCGTAGTTGACCGACCCGTCCTCCTCGAATGGGGTCACCATGGCGGTCAGAAGCGGTCCGATCTCCTTTCCCATCTCGTCAGATCACTCCCATCTCGAGCGCCAGCTCTGCGATCTGGACCGCGTTCAGCGCGGCCCCCTTGCGCAGGTTGTCGGAGACGACCCACAGCGCGAGTCCGCGGCTCGCGGAAAGGTCGTTCCGGATGCGGCCAACATAGACCTCATCCTTGCCGGCCACATTAGCAGGCGTCGGGTAGATCTGGGCGTCGGGGTCGTCCTCGACCAGGATTCCCGGTGAGCGGGCGAGGAGGTCCCTGCAGGCAGCCGCGTCCAGCTTCGCCTTCGTCTCCAGGAAGACCGACTCGGCGTGGCCGATCGGGACCGGTACGCGCACGCAGGTGGCGGCGATCCGGAGGCCTGGCTGGTGGAGGATCTTGCGGGTCTCGGTGGCGATCTTGACCTCCTCTTCGTTGTAGCCCTCCGCCACCGGCTTCCAGCCCCCCGGCACCACGTTGTAAGCGAGCTGGTGCGGGTAGACGGCGACCGCCGGCGGCTCGGCCTCGGCGATCGCCTTCGTCTGCGCCTCCAGCTCCTCGACCAGCGAGCGGCCGGCGCCTGAGGCCGACTGGTAGGTGCTGACCAGGACGCGTTCCAGCCCGGCCGCCTGCTTGATGGGGTTGAGGACGACGGCGAGCGGGATCGCGCAGCAGTTGGCGACCGCGATGATGCCTTCGCTCTCGCGGACGTCGTCCGGGTTCACCTCCGGCACCACCAGCGGCACGTTCTCCTTCATCCGCCAGGCCGAGCTGTTGTCGACCACCAGCGCTCCGGCCTCCACCGCCACCGGAGCCAGGGCCAGTGCGATGTCGGCGCCGGCCGAGAAGAGTGCCAGGTCGACGTCTTCGAAAGAGCTCTCGTCGAGGGCCTCGATCTGGAGCCGGGCGCCGTTGAAGGGAAACTCGCGACCGGCCGAGCGCTCCGAGGCCAGCGCCTTGACCCGCCCGACCGGGAATCGGCGCTGCGCGAGCACGCGCAGCATCTCCTGTCCCACCATCCCGGTGGCACCGACGACGGCAACGTTGAAGCGACGGCTGGGGGCGGACATTCGTGTCAGTCTAGTCGGGCCGGCGCAACCCCAGCAAATCGTCCAGGCCGCGGTAGAAGCGCTTCTCCGCGGCCACCTTCCGGACCGCCAGCAGCACCCCCGGCGCGTAGGCCTCGCGGCTGGTGGTGCGGTGGGCGACGGTCAGCGTCTGGCCGGGCAGCCCGAAGATGACCTCCTGGTCGGCGACCAGCCCCGGCAGCCGCACCGAGTGCACGGCCACCGACGCCTCCTCCCCACCTCGGGCGCCCTCCAGGGTCACCTTCTCGGGCCGGTTGTAGCTGAACCCCTTCCGGGCGCCCAGCCGGCGCGCGGTGGCGAGCGCGGTGCCGGAGGGCGCGTCGACCTTGCCCGCGTGGTGCATCTCGATCACCTCGGCCGCCTCGAAGAAGGGAGCCGCCAGCTCGGCCAGGTGCATCATCAGGACCGCGCCCACCGCGAAGTTGGGGGCCACCATCCCCCCCACTCCCGCCTGCCGGCAGGCGGCCTCCAGCTGGTCGACTTCGGCCGCCGACAGCCCGGTGGTGCCGATCACGGGCGCGACCCCGGCCCGGGCCGCCGCCATCGCGTTAGCGAAGACGGCGCCCGGGTGCGTGAAGTCGATCAGCACCGCGGGCCGGTGCTCTTTCACGAACCCAGGCACCTGGGTGCCCCTGCCGAAGCCGCCCACGTACTCGATACCCTCCGCCTGCTGGAGGAGCGGCTCCAGGGCGCGGCCGACCTTGCCGGTGCGCCCGGCCAGGCCCACGCGAATCAAGACGTTCGAACCTTAGCCGCTTATCGGAAGTCGCGCCGGGGCGGGCGCCCGCCGCCGTTGCGGCCTCCGCGCCCGCGGTCGCCTCCGCGGTCCCGGCCGCGGTCGCGACCCCCGAACCCGCCCCCCTCCCGCGGCGGCGGCGGCGGCGAGGCCAGGGCGGCGGCCATGGCTTCGCGGTCGATCTTCTCCTCGATCGGCTC
>DATGVT010000277.1:0-2066 GCA_035300005.1 Candidatus Acidiferrales bacterium | reverse complement strand
TCGTACTCGCTGACCGGCGGCCGGCCGGCCACGTCCTTCAGCGCTGGCAGTACAGAGATCCGGTAGGTCGTCCCCGGCTTCAGCCCGGTCGCGCTCAGGGTGACCGCGCGGTCGGCGTACTCGGCCGAGGCCGCCACTGCGTGCCCCGCCAGATCATGGATCTCCACGCTGGCGGCCGCGCTGACCGCGTCCAGGTCGGAGTCGAAGGCCAGCCTGAGCCGGCCACCGCTGAAGCCGGCCGCGATCACCTCGGGTCCTTTGCCCACCGGACGGCGCGCGCCGGCCGCCGCCTGGTGGACGTAGAGCTTGCCGTTGGCGTCGCGCTGGACGGTCAGGGCCTCGTCGAACTGGCTGACCTCGGTCTTCTCGTGGACCAGCACCAGCCGGAGCGTGAACCGGTAGCTGGCGGGGGTGCCCACCGCCTGCGCCGCCACCACGAAGAAGCGGGAGAGGTGCGGGTCGCCGGTGATCAGCAGGTTGAGGCTGCCGGTCGCGTAAGCCTCCTTGCCGCTGGTGTCCAGGAAGGCCTGGGCGTCGTCGCCCCTGGCCGCCACCCGCGCGCCCAGGAAGGAGTTGACCAGCCGGTAGGCGGCGTCCGGAACGGCGCCCGGCGGCACCGGTTCGGCCAGGTCGCCGGCCCAGAGGTTGCCGGCGCGGACGAAGGCAAAGCTGCCGCCGGAGGGCGAGAGCTGAGGCAGCTGGAAGTCCCCGTCGGCCAGCTTGCGCGGGCTGCTGCCGTCTGGGCCAACCGCGTAGAGAACCGTTGCGGTCGAGACCAGGATCTGGTCCGGGCCCCAGCTGAAGCCGGTCACCGGGCCGGAGCCGGGCAGGGCCGTGATGGTGCCCAGCGGGCGGCCGTTGCTGTCGGCGATTGTGATCCCGTCCTTGCTGGACGTCGCCAGGCGTTTGCCGTCCGGGGACCAGCCGGAGAAGGTGCCGCCGATCGGCGTGGACTTCCCACCGGCGAGGTCGAAGAGGAAGAGGGAGCGCGCCTGCTGGTAGACCAGGCGCTCGCCGCCGGGAGCGAACGAGATGACGGCCGCGTCCGGCGGGATGGATGCGATCTTCGTGGTGGCGGTCCCCGACTGGCTGAGGACGTCGCCGCCGGGCCCGATCCAGAGCAATGTACCTGACTTCCAGCCCACGGCCAGCGCGTTGCCGGCGACCTCGGCGGTCCTGCCGTCCTTGACCGTGAGCACCTGGAGCTTGCCCGCGCGCACCAGCGCGACCCGAGTGCCGTCGGGCGACACTGCGACCTGGTCGACCCCGTCCGGCAGCAGCTGCTTCGCCTGGCCGCCGCCGGCGGGCACGACGGCCAGCTGCCCGTCCTTGCCGCGGAGGTAGAGCGACGTCTCGTCCGGCGCCCAGGCGTAGAGGACCCGGCCGTCGCCCAGTGCCGCCAGCTGCCGCTCGCCGTTGACGAGGCCCTTGGGGCTGGGGGCAGGCGTCGGGCTCGGCCTGGGCGTGGGCGCGGGCTGGGTGACGAAGGTGATCGTCTGCGGCTCGGCCACCGCCTGCCCGGAGACCGCCTTGGCGCCGGACCCGACGGTGACCTGGTACTGCGTGTTGGGCGCCAGCTGGCGGTTCTGCGGCTGCACCAGCAGGGTGTTGCCCTGCCACTCGAAGGTGACCCGGGTGGCGGGCTGGATCTGGACCGCGGCCTCGGTGCTGGAATGCTCCATCGGCTGGCTGAACTGGACCGGGATCGGCTGCTGGAGGGGCACCGTCTGCGCGTCCGCGATCGGGCTGCTGACTGTGACCGCACTGCCGCCGAAGGGTGGGGTGACCGCGTTCAGGACCACCACCGCGGCGATCAGGAGCGCGCCCACCGCGGCGCCCGCCCAGGCCAGGGTCGGCGGCGCCGCCAGCCGGCGCCACCAGGGCGCGGCCGGCTCCGCCGGCGTCCGCGCCGAGTCCAGCAGCCGGCGGCGCAGCGCCCACTTGAAGCTCTGGTCGAGCGGCGCCAGCTCGGCGGCCGCGCTCAGCGGCCGAGTGCTCAGGAGCCGCGCGATGTCCAGGAGGTCCGGGTCCGGGAGGACCTCGAGCAGCTCGGGGTCGAGCGGCCG
>DATGVT010000276.1:0-6576 GCA_035300005.1 Candidatus Acidiferrales bacterium | reverse complement strand
CGGGATCAGCGCGTGGGCGCTGGGAGTGACGTTGAGGTCGGGAACGAAGAGGAAGTGGGCCAGGAAGCGGTGGTGCTGAGCGTTGCCCAAGAAGACCCAGTAGAGCGCGGTCAGGATGGGGAACTGCAGCAGCGCGGGCAGACAGCCGCTGAGCTGGCCCAGCGGGTTGATCCCGTGCTCCTTGTACAGCTTCATCATCTCTTCTTGCTGTTTCTGCTGGTCGCCCTTGAAGCGCTTGCGGATGAGGGCGATGTCGGGAGCGATTCGGCGCTGCTCCTGCATCGTTCGCCGGCTGAGCACGAGCTGGAGCTGGTACAGCGGCGCCAGGATCAGCTTGATGAGGATGGTCAGCGCCATGATCGCCAGGCCGTAGGCCCCCAAGGCGTCGAGCGCGCTGTTCCCGTGGAAGAAGTCGTAGAGGGTCGTCAGCCCCCAGTCCGTGCTCCGGCCGAAGACGAACCACCAGGCGTCTCGGACCGGGATTAGGAAGTCGAAGAAGTGTTGCAGGCCGCTTATGCGTCAGGGCTCCTTCGGGGGTGCGCGCAGCCGCTCATGGGACCGGGTCGTATCCGCCCCGAGCGAGCGGGTGGCAGCGGGCGATCCGCCGGGCGCCCATGACGCTTCCCCGAGCCCAGCCGTAGCGCTCGATGGCTCCATACGTGTACTGCGAGCAGGACGGGTAGTATCGGCAGCTGCCGGCGAAGAGCGGCGACAGGCTCATCTGGTAGCCGCGGATGACCGCCAACAGCAGCCGGGTCACCCGCTGACCGGTCGCAGTCGGGCGAGAAAGGCCTCGGCTTCGGATTCGAGCGTGGTGAAAGGTGCGGTGGCGGCGGCGGGCCGGGCTATGAGCACCACGTCGTATCGTATTCCCCCCACACCGAGGGGCGAATCTGGGCCGAGCAGGACCCTCCTGCTCACCTCTCTCAGCCGCCGCCGCGCTCGATTCCGCAGGACCGAACCCTTAACCTGGCGGCTGACCGCGACGCCGACGCGGGTCGGGCCGGCAGCGGGGACGGCAAACGCCACCAGCGCCTCGCCGGCGAAGATCCGGCGGCTGCCCAGGGCCCGGCCGATCTCGGCCGGCCGCCGCAGCCGAAAGCGGCGCTTCACGGACAGCGCGCTAGGGAGGGGTCAGGCGATGGCGACCCTTGCGACGGCGGTTACGCAGCACCCGGGCCCCGCCCCGGGAACTCATCCGTTGCAGAAAGCCGTGGACCCGCCGACGGTAGGTCCGTTTGGGCTGATAGGTGCGCTTGATGGCGAGCTCCCCCTCCAGGTTCGAAAGCGACCGCGGGAGTATAGCCGAAGGCACTTACCGGACGTTAGCAACCGTATAAAGAAAAACACCCCGTCCCAATCCTTGCGGGCCCCCAAACCCTCTGCTAGGATCACACTCCGGAAGCGGACTCGGGCCAGGGGAGCCGTCCCGACGGTATTCGCCTCAGCAACAGGTCGGTCATTTTCCACTGCCTTTGGCTTGTCCTTTTTGGGGTAGTACCGCTTCCAGATCCTGGGACAGGCTGGCTGTGCGATTTGCCGCAGGACAGACGCCCTGGCGGTGAATGTTCGGCGGCCTTTTCCACACCGACTCAACAGGAGAGAGCCGCAGCTTGCAGGTCAGGCCGGTTTCCTGCCTGCGGGCTCCGCTGGCCGCATACCGTTCTTATGCGCCGGAGCCGCAGGCCGTCGGGGAGCTGGGTGAGGGTCTGGGGCAGGTTATCCACAGGGTTTCCCCTCTTCGTCGAACTGCCAGGAGCGGCTCCTGTGTAGAAGTTTTCCCCAGCCGGTGGAAAGGTTGGGGAGGCCTCGAAGTCCGCCGCCGGCTGCCCGCCGCGCGCTGGAGCCCGTCGTCGCCCGCACTCGAGGGAGGAAACCTTGACTTATCCACAGCTACGCCTCGACCGGGATGACGTCGCTTTGAACCAGGAGCAGATCTGGGCCGTGGTGCAGGAGGAGCTCCGCTTCCAGATCGCCAAGCCCAGCTATGAGACGTGGCTCAAGAACGCCTCCCTGATCTCCTCGGAGGGTTCCACGTTCCGGATCGGGGTCCCCAGCAAGCTGGCCAAGGACTGGCTGGAGGATCGCTTCGCGGGCCTCATCCAGGAGACCCTGCAGGCTGTCACCGGGAGCGAGGTGGAGGTGAACTTCGTGGTCTCCTCCCAGGGCCATCGGCACCCCGCGAACGGGGACGCGGAGGTCGAGCTGGACGAGCTGCCGGAGAAGGCGGTGGCCGCAGCCGGCGTCCAGAGCGAGCTGAACGAACGGTTCAAGTTCAGTTCCTTCGTGGTCGGCAACAACTCGCGCTTCGCCCACGCCGCCGCCAAGGCCGTGGCCGATGCGCCCGGCGAGAGCTACAACCCCCTCTTCCTGTACGGCGGGGTGGGGCTGGGCAAGACCCACCTGATGCACGCCATCGGGCACGAGGTTCGGAACAAGTTTCCGAAGAAGCGGGCGGTCTACCTGACCTCGGA
Source organism: Candidatus Acidiferrales bacterium (assembly GCA_035300005.1). Classification (GTDB taxonomy): domain Bacteria; phylum Chloroflexota; class Dormibacteria; order Dormibacterales; family Dormibacteraceae; genus DATGVT01. The sequence continues at coordinate 4,102 of DATGVT010000276.1, read as the reverse complement.
GCAGTTCATGAACGAGGTCATCGCCTCCATCCAGACCGCTCGCATGGGCGAGTTCCGCCACAAGTACCGCACGGTCGACGTGCTTCTGATCGACGACGTCCAGTTCCTGGCCGGCAAGGACCGGACCAAGGAGGAGTTCTTCCACACCTTCAACGCCCTGCACGAGATCAACAAGCAGATCGTCATCTCCTCCGACCGGCCGCCCAAGGAGATCCCTACCCTGGAGGACCGCCTCCGCTCGCGCTTTGAGTGGGGCCTGATCGCGGACATCCAGCCGCCCGACTTCGAGACCCGCCTGGCCATCCTGAAGTCCAAGCTGGGCAACTCAACCGGGCTCCTCCCTGAGGACGTGCTCACCTTTATCGCCCACAAGGTTCAGAAGAACATCCGGGAGCTCGAAGGCGCGCTGACCCGAGTCCTCGCCTTCGCCGCCATCCACCAGCGGCAGGTCGACGAGGAGGAGGCAGCCCGTCTTCTGGAGGACATCATTCCGGCCGGCACCCGCCGGCCGATCACGATCGACCGCATCCAGTCGGCGGTGGCCGACTACTACAACCTGAGCCTGGAGGACATGAAGGGGAAGCGGCGCGACAAGCACATCGTCTTCCCCCGGCAGGTGGCGATGTACCTGGTCCGCGAGGAGACACCATCGTCGCTGCCAATGATCGGAAACGCCTTCGGCGGTCGCGACCACACCACCGCCCTCCACTCGATCGACAAGATCGCCAACGAGCTAAAGGAGGACGACCGGCTCCGCTACGAGGTCCAGGCCATCCGCGAGCGCCTTTTCAGCGAGTCGTGAAAGTCTTCCACAGCCAGGCCTCCCTTCCCATGGCAAAAGCGGTGGAAGCCGCCGGCCGGCGCCGACAAATCAACATTCTCTCCCTGCCCCATGCCGACTTAAAAACCTCTTTCACCAGGTCTTTCCCCGACCCCGCCGATCGGGAAATCATCTCCGCGTCCCCAGAGTCCACAACGCTTACTGTTATGACGACTGATTCTGGTTATTCATCAGCAGTCTCTTTAAGGGGAGAAACCGCTTGAAGCTGACCTGTCAGCCCAGCATCTTGAGCCAGGCCCTGCAGGTCGTCTCGCGGGCCATCTCCAGCCGCACGACCCTGCCCATCCTCAACAACATCCTCCTGGAGACGACCAGTGAAGGGCTAGCACTAACGGCGACCAACCTTGAGATCGGCATCCGTAAGGTGGTGGCCGCCGAAGTTGAGACCGAGGGCGGCACGACCGCGCCGGCCCGGTTGCTGACCGATTTCGTAAGCACGTTACCTGACAAGGATCTGGAGCTGGTCCTTGACAAATCGACGCAGACCTTAAACCTGCGCTGCGCCAACTTCGACACCCACATCAAGTGCATTGAAGCCGAGGAGTTTCCACCCGGCCCCCGGCCGGACGAGGGCGACCGCCTTGAGATCCCGATCGAGGAGCTTCTGAGCGCGATCGAGCAGACCCAGATGGCCGCCTCCACCGACGAAGCCAGACCAGTCCTCACCGGGGTTCTCCTCCACCTGGAGGCCGGCCAGCAGACGCTGGCGGCCACCGACGGCCACCGGCTGGCGGTCCGCAAGCTCCAGGCGGCCGGAGCCAACGGGCTCGAGGCCAGGCTGATCGTCCCCGCCAGGGCCCTGGCCGAGCTCGGCCGGGTTTTCAAGGGCGAGCCGGGACCGGTCGAGGTGATCGTCTCCAAGGCGCGCAACCAGGTCTTCTTCAGAGCCGGGATGTCGGAGGTCACCTCGCGCCTGATCGACGGGACCTATCCTAACTATTCACAAGTTATCCCCAGCAAGAGCTCGACTTCGATAAAGCTCGCCACCAACGACCTGACCCAGACCGTCCGGGCCGTCTCCCTCTTCGCCCGCGACAGCGCCAACGTGATCCGCCTCAGAACCCAGCCCGGCAGCCTGATCCTGACCGCCACCACCAACGAGGTTGGCGACAGCCGCGCGGAGCTGGACGCCAGCGTGGACGGCGCCGAGATCCAGATCGCCTTCAACGCCCGCTACATCCTGGACGCGCTGTCGGTGCTCGGGGTGGAGCAGGTGGAGCTGCGTTTTGATGGACCGCTGAGCCCAGGCCTGATGCGCCCGCCGGGGAGTGACCAGTACCTCTACGTGATCATGCCCGTCCGCGTCGCGATGTAGCCCTTGCGCCTCCGGCGCCTGAGACTTCGCAGCTACCGCAACTACAGCCGCCTGGACCTGGAGCCCGGCCCCGGCCTGAACATCTTCCTGGGCGCCAACGGGCAGGGCAAGACCAACCTGCTGGAGGCGGTCGCGCTGCTTGCGCTCTCGGCCTCTCCCCGGGCGCGCCGGGCGGCCGAGCTGGTCGCCTGGGGAGCCCGCGAGGCGACGGTGGAGGCTGAGGTCGAGGCGGGCGGCCTTCGCCGCGAGGTCACCGTGCAGGTGGCGCTCGGCGAGGGAGAGCGCTCTCAGCGCAGGATCCTGGTCGACGGGGTCGGCAAGCGCGCCCTCGACCTGCCTGGCAGCTTCCGGGTGACACTCTTCTGGCCGGACGACCTGGCCCTGGTCAAGTCCGGGCCCGAGCACCGGCGGCGGTTCCTGAACCATTTCCTGGTGCAGGTGCAGCCCGGTTACACGCGCGCCCTGAGCGGCTACACGAGGGTGCTGGAGCAGCGCAACAGCCTGCTGCGCCGGATCAGCGCCGGCGATGCCTCGCCGGGAGAGCTGGAGGCCTGGGATCCCGAGCTCCTCCGCCTGGGGGCAGAGATCGTAAAGGCGCGGGCCGAGGCGGTCGCGAGCCTGGCCGGGCTGGCCGCCGAGGAGCAGCTCCGGATCGCCGCCGGTGAGAGGCTCGAGATCGAGTACCTGGGACCGCCCGACGATTTCAGCGGGGCTGTGCATAAGTCTCTGGCCGAGGATCTCCGCCGGGGCGCGACCTCGGTCGGTCCGCACCGCGACGACCTCAAGCTCCTCCTGAACGGCAGGGAGGCGCGCGGGTTCGCCTCCCAGGGCCAGCAGCGCTCGCTGGTGGTCAGCCTCAAGCTGGCCGAGGCTCGGTTGGTCCGGGCCCGGTCGGGCGAGCCTCCCGTATTGCTGCTGGACGACATCCTCTCCGAGCTGGACGGCGACCGGCGCCGGGCCCTCCTGGAGGCGGTGGGCGGCGAGGGCCAGGTGATCATCACCGCCACCGAGGCCGAGTCCTTCGCTCCGGCGGCGATTGCCCAGGCGCAGGTGTGGACCATCGAGCAGAGGCAGATCGTGGCCTGTGGATAAGCTGGGTAAGATCCTGGGCCGCGTGATCGCCCGGCAGCCGCAGGGTGGTCGGGTGATCGCCGCCCGCACGGCGTGGATCTTCAGGGAGCTGCTGGGCCCGGACCTGGAGGCCGCCTGCGAGTCGGTCGAGCTCCGGGGGTCCACCCTGACCGTGGCCACCAGCAACCCCGCGCTCGCGCACCAGCTTCGGCTCGACTCTGAGCTGCTGCTGGCCCGACTCAACCAGGCGCTGACCGAGCGCCGGGTGAAGACACTGCGGGTGCGGACCGGCCGCTCGCCGCGGTGATCAGGCTCGACCGCGCCCAGCGGGCGGCGCTGGCCGAGCTGCGGGGGCCGGTCCGGGTGGTAGCCGGCGCCGGGACCGGCAAGACGGCCGTGATCGCCGAGCGCTTCGCCCGCCTGGTGACCGGAGGCGAGGACCCGGCCTCGATCCTGGTCATGACCTTCACCGAGCGCGCGGCGAGCGAGATGCGCTCCCGGATCGAGGCGCGGCTGGAAGGTCGCAGCGGCCGCCTTCACGTCGGCACCTTCCACGCGCTCGCGCAGGGCTGGCTGCGGGAGGACGGCCGCCGGGTGGGCGTGTCTTCCGACTTCAGGATCCTGGAGGGCGCCGACCGCTGGATCCTGGCCCGGGAGCTGATGTGGGACCTCGGGCACCCCGCTCTGACCGGCAGCGACCGCCCGGACGAGCTGGTCGGCCCGCTCCTGAAGCTGCTGGAGGGGCTCAAGCAGGAGCTGGTTCCGCTGGAGCGGTTGGGAGCCTGGGCTCGGAGCGGGGAGGGGGAAGACCGGGAGCAGGTGGCGGCCGCGGTCCAGCTGTTCGAGGCCTATGCGGCCGCCTGCCGGCGGGAGCG
>DATGVT010000275.1:0-1990 GCA_035300005.1 Candidatus Acidiferrales bacterium | reverse complement strand
CGGGCTCCTCGGGACCGATGAAGGCGACCACGCCCCCGCCCCGGCGGGCGCAGCGCTCGAGCTCGGCCAGCACGCGCTCGCCGCCCAGGGGCTCGTGCGGGCCGAAGCTCGCGCAGCAGACGACCAGGTCCGCCCAGCCATCCTCCACCGGCAGCCTCTGGGCCAATGCGGCCACGGCCCAGGCCCGGCGGCCCTGGAGCCGGGTGGCCAGCAACCGGCGCAGGGGGCGCGAGGGCTCGACGCCGAGCAGCGCCGCCGCGCGCTCGGCCAGGGGCACAGTGATACGCCCGCTGCCGGCGGCCACCTCGAGGACCCGTGCGCCGTCGGCCGGCAGCGCCGCCAGCAGCTCCGGGCAGACCGGCTCCGCCGCCGCCAGCGCGTCCCAGCGCTCGGGTGCCAGCTCGTAGACCAGGGGCCAGAAGAGCGCCCGCACGACGCGTCGCTCGGCGGCCTCCCGCTCGGCCGCCGGCCGGGGCCGATGGGCCAGTCTGAGCAGACGCTCGGCGCGCTCCGGCGGCTGCACCTGCGCCGCCTGGAGGAGTGCCCCGGGCTGGGTGGAGAGCGCCCCGGCCAGGTCCTCGATCGGCACTCCCGCCACGCCCGGCTCCAGCACCAGCCTGAGCAGCCAGGGCGGCAGCCGCGCCAGGTCGGCGGGCCCGAAGAGGTCGCTGCCGGGAGGGGCCGCCGCTACGGCGTCTGAATAACGCACCCGGGTCCGCCGGTATCTTTGGAGCAGGGCATCATGCTCAAGGTTGGCACGGAAGCGGGCGGCGAGGCGCGCGCGCCAGGGGCGGTGCGCGGCGTCCGCATCACGCGCCGGGTCACCTTCGCGGCGGGCCACGTCCTCCGCCGGCCGGATTGGAGCCTGGAGCAGAACCGCCGGGTCTTCGGGGGCTGCGCGGGGGAGCACGGCCACAACTACGTCCTCGAGGTCACCGTCGAGGGGGAGCCCGACCCCGCGACCGGCATGGTGGTCAACCTGAAGGACCTGGACCGGCTGGTGCACGAGCTGATCGTGGATCGCGTGGACCACCAGCAGCTGAACCAGGTCGACTTCCTGCGCGGCACGCTGCCGACCGCGGAGAACCTGGCGCTGGCCTTCTGGAAGGAGCTGGAGTCAAAGCTGGAGCCGGCGAGCCTGGTCCGCGTGCGGCTCCAGGAGACCGAGAACAACTCCGCGGAGGTGAACAGGTGACGACCCCGGCACCGGCGCCGCGTCGTCACGCATTTTCCAATGCGCTCCTCCTGGCGCCACCCGTGCCTCGGCCTCGGCGGCCTCACCACCGCAGCTCTCGGCGCCGGACCGGAGCCGTCACCCGATGAGCGTTCCCCGGCCCCGCTTCGGCGACGACCCCCTGCCCGACCTGGTCGCCCGCATCCTCGAAGAGCTGGGCGAGGACGCCGGCCGCGACGGTCTCCGGGGCACCCCGCGCCGCGTCGCCACCGCCCTGCGCGAGCTCACCGAAGGCGCCCACCTGGAGGCGGCCGACGCCATCGGCGACGCCTGCTTCGACCAGGCCTACGAGGGCATGGTGCTGGTCAAGGACATCCAGTTCTACAGCCTCTGCGAGCATCACCTGCTGCCCTTCTTCGGCGTCTGCCACCTGGCCTACCTGCCCCACGGCCGCGTGGTTGGTCTGAGCAAGATCCCCCGCCTGGTCGAGGTCTACGCCCGCCGCCTGCAGCTCCAGGAGAGGCTGACCCGCCAGGTCGCCGAGGGCCTGGAGCAGGTCGTCCGCCCGCTCGGAGTTGGCGTCGTGATCGAGGCCCGGCATCTCTGCATGGAGATGCGCGGGGTCCAGAAGGCGGGCAGCCTGACCGTGACCTCCTGCATGCTGGGCGCCTTTCGGGACGACGAGCGCACGCGCGCCGAGTTCATGGAGATGATTCGCCGGGGTGGTGCGTCTGGGAATTAGCTGGCCAAGGCGCGGCCCAGGCCGCCGAGGCCAAGGAAAGGGTGGCGCGACGAGGAGCGCATCTGGAAGATGCG
>DATGVT010000274.1:0-1985 GCA_035300005.1 Candidatus Acidiferrales bacterium | reverse complement strand
CGCCGGGCCACCGTGGACCCCGAACACGGTGGGGTGCGGGCGCGGGGCAAAAGGCTCGGCCAGAAAGGCGTGAACGCCGTTCACCCAGAGGTCCTGGAAGGGCACGCCGGCGGGCGCCGCCTCGCCCGGCGGCCGCAGCAGGAGGCGGCCGTCGGCCCTCACCTGGGGCGGCTGCGCGGCGCTGCTCCAGTGGTACCAGACCTCGCCGTCCGGCCGCACCTGCGCCGCCTCGATGGTCCCGGGCGGGTGGTCCAGGCGCTCCAGGCGCGCCGTCTCCAGGTCCAGCCGGTAGAGCTGGGTCCGCGCCTGGTGGTCGTGCGCCAGCAGCAGGGCGCGGGCGTCGGGATACCAGGTCGCCCCGACCTCGCCCGGGAGGTCGATCTCCAGCTCGCGCAGCTCGCCCCGGACCGGGCTCCAGATCGCCGGGCGCTGGAGGCCGGCGCGCTCGTGGAGGAGGATCAGCCGCTGGTCGCCGGGCCGGGGTGACCAGGGCCCTGCCTCCAGCCCGTGTCCGGGCCCGTCCCAGAGGTCGGCCACCGCCCGGCCGGCCAGGTCCATGACCCGCACCGCCGGGTGCCGGCTGTCGCCGTGCTCCGAGTGCTCGATGGAGACCAGCCTCTCGTCTCGGGAGAGGCCTTCGACGCTGGCGTCCTCCCGGTGGTGGTAGAGGAGCTGGGCTGGCCGGCCGAGCCGCAGAACGTGCAGCGAGGATCCGCTGTCGTCGGAGAGTCCGACCACGGCCAGGCCCCGGCTGCCCAGGGCGAGCCCGTTTGGATAGGCCTCGGGCAGGGCGGCGGCGGGCTGGCTGGGGCCGCCCGAGAACTTCTGGTGTCGCCAGCGGCCGAACTCGCTGCCGCGGTCGTCGTCGAACCACCAGATCCAGTGGCCCAGGGGCGTCAGCCGGCCGCGGCCGGTGCCCTCGGGGCGGTCGGTGACCTGGCGGTGGCGCCCGCTGGCGAGGTCCCAGGCGAACAGCTCCCACTTGCCGGGTGAGTTGGACCCGTAGAGGAGCCGCCCCGGGTTGGCGCGGGCCCAGCCCGGCAGGCTGACCTGCGGCGCCCGGAAGCGGCGCCGCCAGGGGGCCTCGGTCACTCTGGATAGGCTAAGGGCTCCCTTCCGAAAGTGTCGCCACGTATCGGCGGCCTGGACGGCCGGGAGCGCTTCGGGCTCTGACGCCGGCGTTGCGGGCCCCGGCGCTCGTCGTCAGGCATCTTCAGATGCCCTCCTCCTATCGCCACCCGCGCCTTGGCGCCGACCGCCCATGCCACCGAATACGTTGCCGAACTTCCGAAACGGACCCCTAAGGGCTCAGTCGACCCGCTGATGCCGATCGTCCCGTTCCTGAACCTCGCGCTCCGGCTCGGCCGGCGGCGACGCTCTCGACATGGCGGGGCTGACACGGGCGGCCAGCTGCGGGGCGGCCTGGGCGGCGGGTTGCTGCAGGGCCGGCTGGAAGGCTGGAAGGACGACCTGCGTCACGCCCAGGCCGCCGGCGACGGCGTCAGCCACCGGGGGCAGCTCGGCCACCGGCTGCAGCGAGGCGGGGAGGTCGCGGAAGTCGCGCTCGAGCAGGCTCAACACCGCCGAGCGGCCGGCCTGGCCGGCGGACTGCGCGGGGCCCGCCGGCAGCGAGACCAGGGCCAGCGCGGCGGCGGCGGCGGCGGCGCTGCCGAGGACGCGGGCCGCCGCCCGGAGCCGGCGGCCGGTCGTGGCCACGGGCGGCCTGGCCTGAAGGGCCAGCACCAGGCCGGAGGCGCTGGCGAAGCGTGCCTCCGGCGCCTTGGCCAGGCCGCGCAGCAGGGCCGCCTCGGCGGTCGGGGTCAGCTCGGGGTTGAGCTGGCGGGGCGGCGTCACCCGCTGCCGGACGTGGGCGAGCACCACCGCCAGCGGGCTCTCGCCCGTGAACGGAGGCCGCCCGGTCAGCAGCACGTAGGCCGTCGCCGCCAGCGAGTAGACGTCGGCGGCCGGGGTCAGCGGCCGCCCCT
>DATGVT010000273.1:0-4150 GCA_035300005.1 Candidatus Acidiferrales bacterium | reverse complement strand
GGGGGCGGCGAGGGCGACCGAGACCCGGTTCCGGATCTCGAACAGGTACTTGCCGTAGAGGCCGGCGTGGTCCGAGCTGCCGCGGGCGGCGATGACCAGCCCGGCCGGGCGGCGGGCCCGGATCGAGCGGGCGGCCGCGGCCACCGCCGGGCGGGAGCGCTCCAGGAGCCGGGCCGCAGTGGCCGGCTCCTCCCCGATCTCAGACCGGAATCGATTCACGCTCGTAGGCGACCTGGCCGCCGACCAGGGTCAGGCGCGGCTCCAGGCCGGCGTCGAGGATCACCAGGTCGGCCGCGGAACCCGGCCTGAGCGAGCCCAGGCGGGCCTCGCCCAGCACCCGGGCGGGGACCGCCGTGGCCATGGCCAGGACGGCGGGCAGGGGCACGCCGGCCAGGCGGGCGTTGCGCAGCAGGTCGGGCAGGCTGGCGGTGCTGCCGGCCAGGTTGCCGTCCGCCAGGCGGACCGTGCGGCCGTCGCTGATCACCTCGCGGCCGCTCAGGAAGTAGCGGCCGGGAGGGCTGCCGGCGGCCGCCGTCTGGTCGGTGGTCAGCGCCACCCGATGCGCCGACTTCAGCCTCACCACCATGGCCAGGGTGGCCGGGTGCAGGTGCTCGCCGTCGGCGACCAGCCCCACCGTGACGCGGCTGTCGGCCAGCAGCGCGCCCGCCACGCCGGGGCGTCGGTGGTGGAGCGGCACCATGGCATTGAAGAGATGGGTCCCGAAGCGGACCCCGGCCTCGATGGCTGCCTGCGCGTCCTCCAGGCCGGCGGCGCTGTGCCCGGCGGCCACCACCACCCCCGCCTGGCTCAGGCGCGCCACCGCGTCCAGCGCCCCGGGCATCTCGGGCGCCAGGGTCAGCATTCGGGGCGGCCGGCGCAGCAGGCGCTCGATCCGCTCGGCGGTGGGAGCGATCACGAACCGGGGGTCGTGCGCCCCCCGGCAGGAGGGGTTGATGAAGGGACCCTCCACGTGGGCGCCCAGCACCCGGGCACCGGAAGCCCGGGAGCCCGCAACCTGAGCCGTCTCCGCGATGAACTCCTCCAATCGGTCCAGCGGCTGCGAGACCAGCGTCGGCAGGAACCCGGTCACGCCCCGGCGGGGCAGCCGGTCCGCGATGGCGGCGATGGCGGCCAGGCCCGCCCCCACGTCGTGGCCTTCGAAGCCGTTCACCTGGAGGTCGATGAGGCCGGGCGCGATCAGCTCCTGCGGCCCCGCCGCCAGCACCCGGTCGGCGTCGGGGAAGGGCTCGCGGCCGACCCAGGCCACCCGCCCGCTCCGCACCAGCAGGCCGCCCTCGAAGGGCGCCCCCCAGCCGGTCTGGAGGCGACCGCGCACGAGCAGCCGCTCGTCGCGCCCGCCTTTCATCCCTCTAGTGTCGCCCACCGTGTAATGTCACCTCCAGTCACCAATGGTATTGACCAATCTTCAGGATTATGCTTCACTGCATTCCAGCGACGGTTCGACACACCGGCGGCGGCTGTACCACCATAGCGGTTGTAGGGGGAAAGGTCCAGACCAATCTGATGAGTAAGCAGGAAGCCACCCGCGAACGGGTGCTGGAGCTGATCGAACGGCTGGCGGTCGGGGAGGCGATCCCCTCCGAGCGCAAGCTGAGCCAGGAGATGGGCATCTCCCGCCTGACCCTGAGGGCGGCCCTCGACGACCTGGTGCGGGAGGGTCACCTGGACCGCCGCCAGGGCAGCGGCACCTTCGTCAGCCAGCCCAAGATGACGCAGCAGCTGACGCTGACCTCCTTCAGCGAGGACATGCGGCGGCGGGGCATGCAGCCCGGCAGCCGCACCCTGGAGCTGGCCACCGGCCCGGCCGGGGCCCGGCTGGCGCGCCGCCTGCAGGTGTCGCCTGAGGAACAGGTGGTGCGCATCAAGCGCCTGCGCCTGGCCGACGGCGAGTCGATGGCGGTCGAGGACCTGCACGTGGCCCAGTCACTGGTCCCCGGCCTGAAGGCGGCGGACCTGGAAAACCATTCCTTCTACGAGCTGCTCGAGCAGCGCTACCGGCTGGTCATCGCGTCGGGCGTCCAGACGATCGAGCCCACCGTGACCAGCGAAGAAGAGTCATCGGCGCTGGGAGTGCCTCTGCACTCGCCCGCCTTCCTGTTCGAGCGCACGACCTTCACCGAGTCCGGAAAGGTGATCGAGTACGTGCGCTCCATCTACCGGGGGGACCGTTACCGCCTGGTGACGGAACTGCTCCCCGCGAGGTCCCGGAATGGCCGGCCGGGCCTGGCGGCGAGGCAGCTGGGGGTGAGGATCGGCAGCGCCGCCGACTAGTTGCAACCAATCGCAAACGGAGAAAACACAGGAGGAGTGCAAGTGAGAGTCAGGTCTTCTTTGGTACCCGCCGCGCTGGCGCTGATGGCGCTCGTGGTGGGGGCGTGCTCGTCCGGCTCGACGACCAACAACGAGAGCGGGACGCTGACCGTCTGGCTGATGGACGGCAGCGCGCCCGACTCCGTGGTCCAGGGCGTCAACAAGGACTTCAACGCGAAGTACCCGAACGTGACCGTCAAGGTCGAGCTCCAGAAGTGGGGCGAGATCGGCACCAAGCTCGACACCGCGTTCGCCGGCAGCACGCCGCCGGACGTGGTCGAGCTGGGCAACACGCTGGTGGCCAAGTACGCGGCGGCCGGGGCTCTCGCCGACGAGACCAGCAAGAAGTCGAGCTACGAGAACAGCTCGAGCTGGCTGCAGTCGCTGACCGACTCCTGCACCGTGGGCGGCAAGCTCTACTGCGTCCCCTACTACGCGGGCAGCCGGGCCATCATCTACCGCAAGGACATCTTCGCCAAGGCGAGCGTGACCCAGCTCCCGGACAGCCTGGACGGATTGCTGTCGGTCGGCCAGAAGCTGATGGAGGCCAACCGGCTGGACAGCGGATTCTCGGCCTTCTATTTCCCGGGCAAGTACTGGTATGCCGCCCTGCCGTTCATCTGGGACTTCGGCGGGGACATCGCCAGCCAGAGCGGCGGCCAGTGGAAGGGCCAGCTCGACTCTTCCGGCTCGCAGGCGGGCCTGCTGGCCCTGAACGGACTGGTCTCCAAGCTCTCGCGCGCCGACAGGCAGGGTGACGAGGCCAAGCAGGACCAGGCCTTCGCCCAGGGCCGCATCGCCATGATCGTCGCCAACGGCTGGGAGATCGGCGTCATCCTCGACGCCAAGAGCGGCGGCGACCCCAGCCTGAAGGACAAGCTGGGCGTCTTCCCGATCCCGAGCCACAACCCTGGCCAGAGCGCGCCCGTCTTCCTGGGCGGCTCCGACCTCGGCATCGCTGCCAAGAGCAAGAACCAGGGCCTCGCCAACGACTGGGTCCGGCTCCTCGCCGGGGCCAAGTACCAGAACCAGATGGCGACCGTGGGCAAGGTCATCCCCAACACGACCACGCTGCTGGGCCTGAACGACTCCGATCCCCTGATCGGCACCTTCGCGCGGGCGGCCAAGAACAGCCGCTTCGTGCCCAACTCGCCGAACTGGGCCAACGTCGAGGCTTCCAACATCATCCCCGACATGCTGGTCAACGTCTTCACCGGCCGGGTCAGCTTCAACGACGCCACCAGGACCGCCAGCGACAAGGTCGCGCAGATCCTGAACGCGAAAAGTTAAGAGAGAATCCCGAGCACCGAGGTGTGCGCGGCGACGAATACGGACACCCTTCTCCGTGAAGAGCCGCGACACCGCGTCCTCGGACTGATAGCGGGGCGCCGCCTGCGTAAGCGCGCGGCGCCCTACTTTTTGGTCGCCCCCGCCGTGGCCGCGATCGCGGCCATCCTGGCCTACCCGCTCTGCCTGCTGGCCGTTCTCTCGCTCCAGCACTACGGCATCCGCCAGCTCTTCGCCCACCAGGGTGTATGGGTCGGCATCGACAACTACTGGTCCCTGCTGGGCGACGCCGCCTTCCGGGCGGTCGTGCTGCGGACCCTGATCTTCACTTTCGCCAACGTCGCCGCCACCCTGGTCCTGGGCACCCTGATCGCGCTCCTGATGGAGCGCGTCCTGCCGGTGCTGCGGCTGGTCGTCATGGCCGGGCTGGTGCTGGTCTGGGCCACGCCCGTGGTGGTCGCCGTCGACATGTGGCAGTGGATGTTCGACTACGAGTTCGGCATCGTGAACTACGCGCTGACCCACGCCGGCC
>DATGVT010000272.1:0-2728 GCA_035300005.1 Candidatus Acidiferrales bacterium | reverse complement strand
GCGGAAGATGTCGAACCAGTCCTGCTGGTCGGGGTAGTCGAGCAGCCAGCCGCCGACGTTTCCGATCTGGTAGTCGCCGGTGCGGAGCCGCTTGCTGACCGTCTTGGAGTCGATCAGGTCGATGCTGACGTTGAGCCCCAGGTTGGTCTTGAACTGGGCCTGCATGAACTCCGCGACCTGCTTGTTGGTGGGCGTGTTGCGCACCAGGTAGTGGATGGAGTTCAGCTGGGACTGGGGCACGCCGGAGTCGGCCAGCAGCTGCTTGGCCGCCGCGGCGTCGAACGCCTGGATCGAACCCAGCGAGTCCTGGGCGTAGCCGCCGCTACCCTTGGGGATGAAGGTCGAAGAAGCGACGGCGCGGCCCTGCAGGATGTCGTTGACGTAGGCGTTGCGGTCAACGCCCTTGGCGAAGGCCTGCCGTACCTTGACGTTGGTGAAGGGGGCCTTTGCGGTGTTGAAGTAGAGCCAGAACATGCTCCCTTCGGGGACCGAGTGCAGCTCCTTGCTGAGCTTGGGGTCGTTCTTGACCAGCTGGGTGTTGGCCAGCGGGACGCCGACCATCTCCAGCTCGCCGTTCTGGTACTTGGCGAAGGCTGCGTTCTCGTCGTCGATCTCGTAGGAGACGATCTTGGTCAGGTTCGGCTTGTAGGAGCCGCTCGTGTAGCCCCAGTAGTTGGTGTTGGGGACCATCGTGATGTGGTCCTTGGCCACGATCTCGGACACCTTGAAGGGGCCGTTCGTGATCAGGGTCTCGGGCTTGGTCCACCACTTGTCGGAGCCGTACTTGTCGATCACGTCCTTGCGGATCGGAGCCCCGTTCCAGAGGGTGGCGATCCACTTGAAGTAGCCCTGCGCGGTGGGCAGGGTGACCTGGAAGGTGTAGTCGTCGACCGCCTTCAGGCCCAAGCCCTGCAGCGCGGCGTCGATCTTGCTGGCGTCCTTCTTGGGATCCAGCGCCGCCGCCTCCTCGCCGCCCTTGACGGAGCCGGAGAAGAAGTCGGCGTAGGGGGCCGCCAGCCGCGGGTCGATCAGGCGCTGCCAGCTGTAGACGAAGTCCTGCGCCTTGACCGGCTGCCCGTCGCTGTACTTGCCGTTCTTGCGCAGCTTGAAGGTGTAGGTGAGCCCGTCGCTGGAGACGGAGTAGCTCTCCGCCGCCGCGGGGACCACGTCCTTCAGGTCGGCGCTGCCCTTGAGCAGGGCCTCGGAGATGTTGCGGTCGATGCCGGCCTCGTAGTTCCACTGGGTCTGCCCGGGGTCGAGCGAGCCGGGCTCCACGCCCTGGTTGATCCGCAGTGTCTGTTCCTTGGCCAGGTTGGTCAGACCCCCGCCGCCACCCCCGCAGGCCCAGGCCAGGGTCGTCGCCGCGATCACCGCCGCGACGGAACGAAGCTTGAGTCCCACTTGCATACGCGTCTTACCTCTCTTCCGGTTGATCGGGTCCTGCCGCCTTCTTCCCGTTCCGGCCGGGGCGAGAGTGCGCCGGCGACAGGTCTTACTCAGACCGACTCTTCGACAGGCTGATTCTGCTTTCGGCTCAAACGGGTGTCAAGTTCAGTGGCTGGCGATGTAGATGGCGGGGGCGAACAGGTCGCCCACCAGCGGGGCGTCATCGAAGGCGGTCGACTTGAGGCCCCGCACGTAGGGCTTGACCTGGGTCCAGTGCGTCCGCTGGAAGAGGAACCCGACCGCCGCCTCCCGCACGATCAGCTGCTGCGCCTGCAGGTAGAGCTGCTCCCGGCGTCCCGGGTCACCCTCGGCGTCGGCCTGCCGGACCAGGTTGTCGTACTGGGGGCTGGCCCAGCGGCTCAGGTCCCAGCCGTCGGTGGAGCGGAAGCGGTCGAAGAAGGTCTGCCAGTCGGGGTAGTCGGCCGTCCAGCCGAACGGCCCGGCCAGGTCGAAGTCGCCCTGGCGCACCCGCTTGTCGAAGCTGATCTGGTCGGCGAAGTCGAGGCTGACCGGTACGCCCAGCACGTCCTGGTAGCGGGCCTGCAGGAAGCCGGCCACTGCACGGTTACCGGCCGAGTCCGGCACCAGCATCCGGAGGCTGGCCGGCCGGCCGCCGGAGGCGTCCAGCAGCGCATTCGCGGCCCTGGCGTCGAATTCCTGGGGCCGCCCGGCCTCGGCGCGGTATCCGGGCATCCCCTCCGGGATCAGGCTGGTCGCCTCCTGGGCCCGCCCCTGCAGGGCTGCAGCCACCAGCGCCTTGCGATCCACGGCCCGGGCGAAGGCGAGGCGGGCCGACGGACTGTCGAAGGGCGGCCGGGTGGCGTTGAAGTGCACCCAGTAGACGGTCAGCTCCGGCTGCTTCCGGGTTTCTGAGGTCGCGTCCACGCCGCGGGGCACCGGCGTCATCTCCAGCTGGCCCCGGTCGTAGGCCTGGGCGGCGTCGGCCAGGTTCGCCTGGCTGATGAAGCTGAGCCGCTTCAGGCGGGGCCGTGGACCCCAGTAGCCCGGGTTCGGCTGCAGGTCGATCCGCTCACCGGTGATGGCCGTGACCACGAAGGGGCCGTTCAGGACCAGGGTGTCAGGGCTCTTCGCCCAGCCGGCGCCGTTGCGGTCGATCACGTCCTGGCGCACGGGGACGCCCTCGGGCAGGCTGGCCACCCAGGGGAACCAGCCCTCCGCCTGGGGCAGGGTGACCTGGAACGTGCGCTCGTCGGGCGCGGCCAGACCAACCGAGCGCAGGAGGGAGTCGATGCGGGCGCCGTCCTTGGCCGGGTCGAGCGAG
>DATGVT010000271.1:0-1698 GCA_035300005.1 Candidatus Acidiferrales bacterium | reverse complement strand
TGCTGCGAGAGGTCGGTGAACTGCCGCAGGGCGAGGAAGCCCAGGGTCGACGCCTTGTCCTCGTCCAGGACCGAGGGCTCGTTGGCGGCCGTCAGCTGGCGAAGCCAATCGTCCATGTCGGCCAGGTCCTTCTGCAGGCGGCCGTCCACCTCGGCCAGCGCCTCGGGCGTGGCGCCGCCCTCCAGCGCGAGCTTCAGCTTCTCCTGCGTGTACTGAAGCTGGACCGACCGCTCGACGAAGGCGAACCGCTCCTTGATGTAGTCGAGCTGCCCGGGGTAGAGCTTCTTCTCCTTGACCAGCACGTGCTCGCGGACGCCGATCTTGCCGAAGTCGTGCAGCAGCGATGCGTAGCGGAGCTCCTTCAGCTGGTCGGCCGTGAAGTGGAGGTCCTTGTAGGCTCCGGCGCCGATCCTCGTAACCTCCTCGGCCAGGCTGACGGTGAGGACGGCGACGCGGCCGGAATGGCCGTAGGTGGTGGGGTCGCGGGACTCGATCGCGGTGACGCTGGCCTTGACGAAGCCTTCGAAAAGGGCCTGGATCGAGTCCAGCAGCATCTTGTTGTCCAGCGCGACCGCCGCCTGGCTCGCGATCGACTCGATCATCTCCAGGTCCTCGCGCTGGAAGGAGACCACCTCGGCGTCGATGTTCTGGGGCGTGAGCTGGGTCTCGAAGCTGCGCTTGGCGTTGATCAGCTGGATGGCGCCCACCACGTCGCCGGTGTGGTTGCGCATGGGCGTGCAGAGCATGGATCGGGTGCGGTAGCCGTGCTGCTCGTCGAAGCTGCGGTTGAACCCGAAGGGGACGTCAGCCGGCAGCGTGTAGGCGTCGTCGACCAGCTGGCTCATCCCGCTCAGGATGGTGTAGCCGCCCATGGACTTCTCGGTCAGCGGCATCACGAAGCTGCTGTAGGGGACGTCCACGGAGGCGGTCTGGCTCCAGGCGAAGCGGAGCTTGCGCTCGCCTTCTCCCGCCTCCTCGATCAGATAGAGCGTGGCGCCGTCGGCCTTGGTCAGCTGCCGGCAGGTCCTCAGGATCAGGTCCTGCAGCTTGTCGATGTCCCGCTCCGACGAGAGCGCGATGCCGATCCGGTTCAGCTCCTCGAACTGCTGGTGCTGGCGGCGGCCGGCGGCCTGGAACTCGCGCACCTGGGTCTTGAGGACGGCGTTCTCCATCGCCACCTGAAGCAGCGCCCGCAGGGCGGAAGGCGAGCCGTCTACGGGTACCTGTACCGCCCATTCCTCCCAGCCGGCGGGCGCCTGCTGGCCGTCGACCAGGAGCAGCAGGCTCGTCCCCACGGGGGCTTCCCCGCCCAGCGGCCACGCCTCCAGACCCAGTCCCGAGAGCACCGCGGCCAGGGTCCCCAGGGACGTCCCCGGCAGGTGGTACAGGGGGAATGTGGTCGTGGTCTTCATCGAGCGGCTCTAACCAGTATCAACGCTCCTGATTCTGCGCCCAGATCAGGCGCAGGCCCTCCAGGGTGAGCAGGGGGTCCGCCTCCTCGATGACCTCGGTCAGGCTGGCCATCAGCTGGGCGTGCCCGCCGGTGGCGACGACCCGCGTCCTCTCACCCAGCTCGGCCCGGAAGCGGGACACCATGCCCTCGATCGCGCCGGCCAGGCCCCACATCAGCCCCGACTGGATGGCGGTGACCGTGGTCCGGCCGATCACCGAGGGGGGCGCTGTCAGCTCCACGCGGCT
>DATGVT010000270.1:0-3840 GCA_035300005.1 Candidatus Acidiferrales bacterium | reverse complement strand
GGCCCCGGGCCTCCGACCTCGGGGACCACGTCGTGAACGTGTTCTGCAAATGCGAGGCCGATCCCTCGGGCCGGCTGCGCGGGCGCCGGCAGGTGCTGCTGGACGACTCCGACGTGCACCACCACCGCCACGCCAAGGCGGCCGTGGGCGCCGTGGTGGCGGCGGCGGTCGGCGACCCGGCCGTGTTCGTCTCGGTGGCGGCCATGCACCAGGGCCCGCCGGGGGGCGGGCCGGTGGCCGCCATCATCCGTCTCTAGGCAATTGGGTTGAAGCCGCCGCCTTTCGAGTACCACGCGCCGGCCACGGTGGCCGAGGCCGTGGAACTGCTCGCGTCGCTGGAGGACGCCAAGGTCCTGGCCGGTGGCCAGTCGTTGATCCCGCTGCTCAACTTCCGGCTCGCCCGCCCGGCGCACCTGGTCGACATCAACCGGCTCCAGGACGCCCCCGGGGTCTACGAGAGGGACGGCGGGCTCGCGGTCGGCTGCCTGGTGAGGCAGTCGGAAGCCGAGCGCCATCCGCTGCTCCGCGAGCGCTGCCCCCTGCTGCCGGAGGCACTGCGCCAGGTGGCGCACCGGCCGATCCGCAATCGCGGCACGGTGTGCGGCTCGCTGGCGCACGCCGACCCGGCGGCCGAGGTGCCGGCCGTGCTCTTGGCCCTGGGCGGGCACGTGGTCGCGCGCTCGGCGCGGGGCCAGCGCCGGGTCGAGGCAGGCGACCTGTTCCGCGGCGTCTTCGAGACCTCGCTGGAGCCGGACGAGCTGCTCCTGGAAGCCTGGTTTCCAGCCTTCACCGGGCGGCGCGCCTTCCTGGAGGAGTCGCGCCGGCAGGGTGACTTCGCGCTGGCGGGCGTCTGCCTGGCCGGCGAGCGGCTGGCGCTCTTCGGGGTGGCGCCGACGCCGGTGCTGGCCGATCCCAAGGACCCCACACGAGGCCTCTCTCCGTCGGGCGACCTGGAGGCGACGCCCGAGTTCCGCCTGCACCTGGTGCGGGTGCTGGTGAAGCGGGCGCTGGCCGCAGCAGCGGCTTGATCAGGGTCAATGGAGTCGATCGGGCCTCGCCCCGGAGCCCGCGCCGTCTGCTCTCCGACTATCTCCGCCACGACCTCGGCCTGACCGGCACCCACGTCGGCTGCGAGCACGGGGTCTGCGGCTGCTGCACGGTGCTGCTCGACGGCCGCGCCGTCCGCTCCTGCCTGATGCTGGCGGTCCAGGCCGAGTCCCACGAGGTCACCACCATCGAGGGCCTGGCCCCCCCGGGCGAGGCGCTGCACCCGGTGCAGGAGGCCTTCCACCAGGAGAACGCTCTGCAGTGCGGCTTCTGCACCCCCGGCTTCGTGCTGGCGGTGGCCGGCCTGCTCCTGGAGAACCCACACCCCAGCCCGGCCGAGGTCGAGGCCGGCATCTCCGGCAACCTCTGCCGCTGCACCGGCTACGCGGCGATTCGGCGAGCCGCCCTGCGCGCCGCAACCCTCCCGTGACCACCCGCTGGTTCGGCGAGCGCGTGCAGCGCAAGGAGGACGACCGCCTCCTCCGCGGCCTGGGGCGCTTCACCGACGACCTCGGCGAGGGCGCGCTGGAGGCTTGCTTCGTCCGCTCGCCGTTCGCCCACGCCCGGATCACCCGCATCGACGTGGAGGCGGCCCGCCAGGCGGCGGGCGTGGTGGCCGTCTACACCGCCGCCGACCTTCCCTTCGGCGATCGTGACCTGCCGCTGCTCATCCCGCACCCCGATCTGACGCACGGCCGCACGCAGAAGTGCCTGGCGTCAAAGGTGGTGCGCCATGTGGGCGAGGCGGTCGTCTTCATCGTGGCCGAGGACCGCTACCTGGCCGAAGACGCGGCGGACCTGGTGCAGGTTGACTACGAGCCGCTGCCGGCGGTGGTGACGCCGGAGGTGGCTGTGCGGGCGGAGCACCTGGTCCATGACGACGTTCCCGGCAACCTGGCCGCCGAGCAGGTCCAGGAGGTCGGTGACGTGGAGGCGGCGCTGAAGAAGGCCGCTCACCGAAAGCGGCTCCGCCTCCGCTTCGAGCGCAGTGCGGCCCACCCGCTGGAGGGGCGCGCGGTCTGGGCCCGCTGGGACGCCGCCGAGCGGAAGCTCCGCGTCTACGACTCCACCCAGTCGCCGACCTCGATCCGGGGCGGCCTGGCGGTGCTCTTCGGGCTGCCGGAGACCTCCGTGGAGGTGGTGGCGCCCGACGTCGGCGGCGGCTTCGGGCCCAAGATCATGCTCTTCTACCCGGACGAGCTGCTGGTGCCCCACGCCGCCATGCGGCTGGGCCGGCCGGTCAAGTGGACCGAGGATCGCCGGGAGCACTTCACCGCGGTCAACCAGGAGCGGGCGCAGGTGCACGTGGTCGAGGCCGGGTTCGACGCTCAGGGCCGGATCCTGGCGCTCGACGTCGACTTCCTGCACGATGCCGGGGCCTACACCCCCTACGGGATCATCCTGCCCATCATCACGGCGGCCCAGGTGCCCGGCCCCTACCGCGTCCCCAACTACCGGGTCCGCTTCCGCGACCTCTACACCAACACCACGCCCACCTCCCCCTACCGGGGCGCCGGCCGCCCCCACGCCTGCTTCGTGATGGAACGGGTCCTGGATTCCATCGCGGCCGAGCTGAAGCTGGACCCGGCCGAGGTCCGGCGCCGCAACCTGCTCCAGCCCGCCGACTTCCCCTACGACGTGGGCGTGGCCTGGCAGGACGGCGGCCGGGCCGTCTACGACAGCGGCAACTATCCGGAGCTGCTGGAGCGGGCGCTGAAGCTGCTGGGCCCCCGGCCGGGCGGCGACCACGTCGGCCGGGGCCTGGCCATGTACGTGGAGGGCACCGGGGTCGGGCCCTACGAGGGTGCGCACGTGCAGGTACTGGTCTCCGGCCAGGTGGTGGCCTCCACCGCCATCCCGACCCAGGGCCAGGCCCACGCGACGGTGTTTGCGCAGGTGGTGGCCGACGAGCTGGGGGTGGACGTCGCCGACGTCGAGGTCACCAGCGGCGACACCAGGCGCTTCCAGTGGGGGGTGGGGACCTTCGCCTCCCGCAGCGCCGTGGTCGCCGGCAACGCCATGAAGGTGGCCGCCGCGCTGGTGGCCGAGAAGGCGAAGCAGGTCGCCGCCCAGCAGCTGGAGGTGGACGCCGCCGACCTGGAGCTGGCCGGCGGCCGGGTCCGGGTCAAGGGCGCTCCAGAGCGGGGCCTGCCGCTGGCGGCGGTGGCGATCCTCTCCAACCCCCTCCGCTACGCCTTCGGCGGCGGGGCCGAGATCGCGACCCAGTTCCAGGCCCGGCCGCGAGAAGGGCCGCCGCTGCCGGCGGGCGAGGCGCCAGGGCTGGAGGCCACCGGCTTCTTCTCCCCGCCCGGCTCGACCTGGGCCTCCGGCTGCCACGCGGCCTGGGTCCGCGTCGACCCGGATACCTTCCGGCTCCAGGTCCTCCGCTACGTGGTCGTGCACGACTGCGGCCGCGTCATCAACCCGCTGGTGGTGGAGGGGCAGATCCAGGGCGGGCTGGCCCAGGGCATCGGGGGCGCCTTCTACGAGCGGCTGGCCTACGACTCTGACGGCCAGCTGCGCAACGCCTCCTTCATGGAGTTCCTGATGCCCTACGCCAGCGAGGTCCCGGAGGCTGTCGTCGACCATCTCGAGACACCCAGCCCGCTCAACCCGCTGGGGGTCAAGGGGGCGGGCGAGGCGGGCACCATCCCGGTGGGGGCGGTGATCGCGTCCGCGGTCGAGGACGCGCTGGGCGTGGCGATCACGGAGATGCCTCTTAACCCGTTGCGTCTCTACGAGCTCAAGAAGCCTTCTGGATGAGCAGGCTGGGCCCGGGCCGGTCGATTCCCT
>DATGVT010000269.1:0-2823 GCA_035300005.1 Candidatus Acidiferrales bacterium | reverse complement strand
TGCCGCGAATGCTCGCCGGGTGGATGACCCTCGAGGCGCGCCTGGCGTCGGCATTCATCGTTCTGCTCGTCTTCGCTGCGGGCATGATGCCAGCCCGGGTTCAGGCGGCACCGGCTCAGATCGGGCTCAACGCGGTACCCTCTCCCCGGTCCTCCCCGCAAGGGGGAGGGAGAGAAAATCTCCCCTGGCCGCAAGTCGGAAGCAGGTTCACGCTGACCTCCGCGGAAGGGGCAACGAGGTTCGGTCGGAATGACACCGCAGCCATGGGCCTCGCGGACACCCTCCCCGAACCTTCGGCTGAACCGACCGGGGAGCTGACCCTGGTCAACCAGGATCGGGCGCAGGCCGGGTTGCCGCCCCTGGCCGGGTCGTCCAGCCTCGATCGGGTGGCCGCCATTCGGGCCAGCCAGCTGGTGGTCGACGGGATCACGCACTACCGACCTGGCCACTCGACGCTGGCCGCGGTCGAGTTGCTCCAGGCCAACCACATTCCATATGTGTGGCATGGCGAGAACATCATCTGGGAAGGCAGCCTGCCGTGGGCCGAGGTGCCGGCCTTCTTCAATACCTGGTGGATGGCGTCACTCGCCCATCGGGACAACCTCCTCAACCCGCATTACCGCTCGGTGGGCATCGGGATCGCCAAAAACGGCGATGCCGTCTACATGGTGGAGGTCTTCAGCGACCAGGTCGGCGACCCCGCCGAGACCCCCTCCCTGCAAGGGGGAGCGAGGAGCTATCGAACGATGAGCCGCCAGCCAACCAGCCCGATGTAGGTCGCGGCCAGCGCCGCGAAGAGGCCGGTCAGCAGAACGTGGCCGACCACGAACGGCGTTCCCTTCGGCCAATCGGCGTGCTCGAAATAGAAGAGGTCCACGCCCACCCGAGCTGCCCAGTAGACACCGATGAAGGCGGCCAGGCCCAGGGCCGCCGGGTTGCCGCGCAGGAATTCGCCGTGCAGAGCCAGCGTGAGGGACCCGAAGGCGACGATGGTCAGCACCGTGAACGCGCCGTAGGTCCACATCAGCTTGCGGTTAAAGGGAGTGAGCCGGGCCAGGTCTGTCTTCCAACCCAGGCGGGCCGGCACCTGGACACTGGCGCCCAGGATGCAGAAGTGGCCGATGCCCGCCAGCCAGAGGGCGAGGCCGAATAGCTGGGTGATCATCGCCAGACCTCGAGAGCGGCCAGCAGATAGGTCCCGCCCAGATACAGGAGCGCCACCAGGAAAGCGACGTCGAACAACCGGTATTTCCGCCGCACGGCCGGGTCGTAGCCCAGCTGGACCGGGATGCGGAGCAACCAGAACAGGGCCAGGAAGGCGCTGAGGAACCGGCCCAGCCGGCTGCCACCGGCCAGGTCCGGGGCAAAGAGCAGGCCCATGGTCCCGAACGCGATCAGCACCAGGACGATGTATCCCGAATGCACCAGGAAGATCTCGCGCACCATGGGCGACATCCGCGCTAAGTTTTCGCGGTAGCGCAGGATCCTGGGCAGCAAAAGGTTTGCGGCGGCGATACCCAGCTGCAGGAGTCCGGCCACCCACAGCAGAACTTCAATGCGGGACATCAGCAGACCCCCACCCCAACCCTGCCCACGCGGGAAATCCAGGAACCCTAACCACCGTGGCTCCACGCAAGGGGAAGGGAGAGTGCCAGAGCCCCCACGGCGTGCATGAACGGAACGATCACCCGCAGCACGAATGGCGGATGGAACAGCCAGAAAGCCGGCGCGGCGGCGACGATGAGGGCGTACACGCGCCCCCGGGGTCCGCCGCGCAGGCCGGCGCGGGTGCCGAGCGGCGAGCGTTCGAAGAGGAGACCGATTCCCTGGAGCAAGAAGTACGCGGTGGGGAGTCCGTAGCCGCCGCGCGCAGGGACCGAGATCACCAGGTCGTGCAGCAGGCCCGACGCGACAAACGCCAGCAACGTCGCGCCGGCGGCGCCAAAGCGGTGGCGGGCCACGCCGACCACCAGGTCGCGCGCCAGCACGTGGAAGGCCAGGTTCCAGCGGCGGCCCCAGAGTTCGCTCAGGGAGGCGGCCCGGATGGGGCTATCCATGATCGGTCGGGCCTGGATGCCAACCGTCCGCCATGCCAGCGAGATCAGGTGGAAGCTGCCGAAATGCAGCAGGAAAATGAGGCCGAAGAGCCCAATCCAGCCGGCCGCCAGTAGCGACGCGGGTGCGGCCAGGCGAGCCACTCCCCAGAACAGCGCTGCGCCGGCCGCAGTCTTGAGGGCGGCGGCGACCCATTCGCGCATCGCCGGCGTTGCCGGCCGGGCTGCGGGGTTTATGAATGTGGCGGCATCCATCCCCGGCCACAACAGGAGATAGGCGAGGGAGCGCCACCCCCTCCCTGCCCTCCCCCTGAGGGGGAGGGGGATCGTGAAACGTCCCCGCAAGGGGGAGGGAGATTCGTGGATGGCGCGCCACCAGGTCAGCCACTTAAAGCCGGCGAAGATGCTGGCGGAAAGGGCCCACATGAACACCCACGGCTGGGCGGCATGCAGGGTGGCCAGGACCGTCAGCGGCAATCCCAAAAGCGGCAGCCAGCCGGCCAGCTCGGACCGGGGACGACGGCGGTCGAGCGCTGCGGTAACCTGGCTCATTTCTCTCTATACTGAAATTACTGAATTTACCGGTCCAGGTCAAGGCCTGTGACCGGACTGTGACCGGCTAGCGGCCGATGGCCAGCTTGAGCAGCTTCTGGGCGCGGCCGCGCAGGGCGACCAGCCGGCGGAGGTCGCTGGTGGATACGCCCCGGGTGGCCTGATAGGCGGCGTCGGCCGCTTCGAAAAGCTCGAGCATGGCGCTCAGTCGCTGGCG
>DATGVT010000268.1:0-1663 GCA_035300005.1 Candidatus Acidiferrales bacterium | reverse complement strand
GAGGTCCGGGAGACGATCGCGAACGTGAACCAGATCACGGCCGGCGTCAACGTCGGCCTGCGCACCGCGGGCCGGGGGATGCTGACCCTGGGCGACCGCGTGAACGTCGCTGCCCATGGGGTGAAGATGGGTTTTGAGAGTCTGTGGCGCTCCTACGCGCCGCGTCGAGGAGGTGCCCAAAGTGGCAAGTGAGAACGGCGGCGGCGGCGGTTTCGGATGGGGCTTCGTCCTGGGGGGCCTGATCGGCCTGGTCGCCGGCGCCTACCTGGCGACCGGTCCCGGGCGCGAGCAGGTGGAGAGCCTGCGCTCGAAGACGATCGAGCTCACGGGCACCGGGATGGACCGCATGAAGCAGATGGCCAACGACCCCGAGCACCCTCTGGGGCGGGCCATGCAGGAGGGCGTGGCCGCGGCCAGGCGGATGCGCGAGCAGCTGGAGACGCAGCGGGAGGCGGACTCCGCCGCGGCCGAGTCGGCAGGGGGCGGGGAGGGCCGGAAGGCCTAAGCCTTGGCCAAACGGAACCTGACCGAGCTCAAGATCCCGGCCGACACCGAGTTCATCCCGGTCGCCAAGCGGGTGGCGAACACGCTGGGCAGCCGGCTCGGCTTCGGCCTGACCGAGCTCGACGAGCTCTCGATCGCGGTCACCCAGGCCTGCGACTCCGCCATCGACGCCAGCCAGGAGGCCTGGGGCGGAGGGGCGACCCTGAAGCTGACCTACTTCGCCACCGACCGCGGCGTCGAGGTCGTGGTGGAGGCGGTCGGCCCGCGCTCGCCGCAGGCGCTGCCGAGGCCGCACCTCCGGGTCCACGACGAGGAGATGCAGCGGCTCTCCCAGGAGATGATCCGCATGTTCGTGGACGACTTCCGGTCCCAGGTCGACGCGGGCAGCGGCCTGGTCCGGTTCCGAATGGTCAAGTACCTGATCGGGTAGCGTGTCCGCGTCCACGGCGCCGCTCCCGCGGGAGGAGCTCCGGCGCCTGCATCGGCGCTACCGCGAGACGGCCGACCCGGCCGAGCGCGAGCGCATCCGCGAGCTGCTGGTCAAGGGCTACGAGAGCCTGGTCTACTTCCTGGCCCGCAAGTTCCAGAACCGCGGCGAGCCACTGGAGGACATCGTCCAGGTCGGCTTCCTGGGCCTGATCAAGGCCATCGAGCGCTTCAACCCCGACCTCGGCCACGAGTTCACCACCTTCGCCACCCCCACCGTGGCCGGCGAGATCAAGCGCTACTTCCGCGACAAGGGCTGGGCGATCCGCTTCCCGCGCCGCCTGCAGGAGCTCTACCAGGCGGCCATCCGCACCAACGAGCAGATGAAGAACGAGCTCGGGCGGCAGCCGACCGTAGCCGAGCTGGCCGAGCGCCTCAAGGTCACCGAGGACGAGGTGCTGGAGGCGCTGGAGATGAGCCCCGCCCACGCGCCGGTCTCGATCGACCAGCCGGTTGGCGGCGAGGCTGGGGAGGAGGGCGGCCGCCAGCTGGCGGAGTCGATCGGCTCCGACGATCCCAACCTGGAGCGGGTGGAGATACGCGACCTGCTGCGGCGTGCGATGCAGCACCTGAACCCCCGCGAGCGCGCGATCATGGCCATGCGCTTCTACGACGAGATGTCCCAGTCGGAGATCGCCAAGCGGCTGGGCATCAGCCAGATGCACGTGTCCCG
>DATGVT010000267.1:0-8133 GCA_035300005.1 Candidatus Acidiferrales bacterium | reverse complement strand
GGGCGGCCGGAGGCGATCTGGTAGGTCAGCACCCCGTAGAACTTGGCCACGGCCGCGATGTGTGCGAGCACCTCGTGGGCGGTCCAGCCTTCCCCCTGGGACCCCGGCTGAATGCGCGGCCCCAGCTCCCCCAGGCGGGCCGCAGCCTGCTCCATCCGCCCGGCCAGCCCCAGCCGCTCGTGGTCGCGGAGCTCGTCCAGGAAGCCCTCGACGTCGCCCCGCGTGAACTCGGTGCTCTCGATCTTCATGCGAAGAACTTACGCTGAACCCCATGTGCTACGGCGACGAAGCCCGGCCGCCGCTGCCGCCCATCAGCGGGGCGGCCGCCGACCACGGCGAAACCACGCTCAGCGCCACCGACGGCAACCGCCTGATGGCCCACTACGCCCGCGCGTCCAAGCCGACCGGCGCCGGCATGGTCGTGCTGCCCGACGTCCGCGGCCTGCACGACTTTTACAAGGAGCTCGCCCTCCGCTTCGCCGAGACCGGCATCGACGCCGTCGCCATCGACTACTTCGGACGCACGGCCGGCAAGGGCAAGCGCGACGAGTCCTTCGAGTGGCAGCCACACGTCCAGGCCACCACGCCGGCCGGCATCGACGCCGACGTGGCGGCCGGGGCCGCCTACCTGCGCAGCCCGGAGGGCGGCGGGGTGAAGGCGGTCTTCACCGTCGGCTTCTGCTTCGGAGGGAGCAACTCCTGGCGGCAGTCGGCCACCGGGCCCGACCTCAACGGCGTGGTCGGCTTCTACGGCAACCCGGACGCCGTGCGGCCCCTGATCCCGGGCATGAAGGCGCCGCTGCTGCTCCTGGTGGCGGGCGCCGACTTCCGGCCCCTGGACCAGTTCCAGGCCCTGGACCGCGAGCTGACCTCGGCCGGGGTCCCGCACGAGATGCAGGTCTACGCCGGCGCCCCCCACAGCTTCTTCGACCGCGCCTACGCCGAGTGGCAGGATGCCTGCACCGACGCCTGGCAGCGGATCCTCGACTTCGTGGCCAAGCACCGGGGCTAGCCCGGTATAGTCGGCCCATGGCCAAGGTGGCCACCAGGGCCAACTCGACCTCTGTCCTGCCGGAGTCGCTGCTGGCCGAGCTGGAGCGCCGGCGAGCCGGCCTGGCCCGGCACATGGCGCGCGCGGTGGTGGCCGTCGTGCGTTGGGACGACTCCACCGGAGCCCCGCCCGAGGCCTCGGCCATCGCGCGCGCCTGCGAGGCGGGGCTCGACCTCTTCCTGGCCACCGCCCGGGAGGCGCGCCCGGCAACCGCCAAGGAGCTGCGCGAGGTGGCCCAGCTGGGCATCCTGCAGGCCCGCGGCACCAGCTCGGTGGAGCCGGTCCTGGCCGCCTACCGGATCGCCGCCCGGGTGGCCTGGGACGCCATCCTGAGGGCCTGGCGCGGGCACCCGGAGGCGACCCCGGAGGCGCTGGTGGTGACCGCCAACTACGTCTTCACCGCGCTCGACCAGGTCGCGGCCGAGGTGACCCGCACCTACCTGCTGGCCCGCGAGCAGCACCTGATGCGCGGCACCCGGGCTCGCGCGCGCCTCTTCCACGCGCTGATCAGCGACACCTTCGAGTCGGAGCTGGCCCTCCAGAAGCAGGCCCTGGCCCTCAACCAGGTCATGGCCCAGGGCTACCTCGCGCTGGTCCTGAAGCTGGTCTCCGGCAAGGGCGAGAGTGAGCGCGGGGCGCAGAGCCTGGCCGAGCTCCTGCAGGCGGTCGGGCTGCCGCCGCTGGCCCTCGCCCACGCGCCTGACCCCACCACCCAGGTCATCCTCTGGCCGGCCGAGGCGGAGGCGGACGCCGAGGGCGCTCGCGGTCTGGTCCAGCGCCTGCAGGAGGAGGCCGACACCCGCTGGGGCAAGGGCCGGACGCGGATCCGGGCCGGGCTGGGCGGCTTCCACCCCGGCCTCCGGGGCGCGTCGCGGTCATACCTGGAGGCCCAGCAGGCGGTCGAGCTGGGGCGAAAGCTGCGGCCGGAGGGCGGCCTGAACCAGCATGACGAGGTCGTCCCCTACCTGGTGCTGACGCAGAACCCGCTGCTGGCCGATCGCTTCGTCCGCCACGAGCTGGGCCCGCTGCTCGATCCCGACCTGCGCGGCCAGCGCCTGCTCCTGGAGACCCTGGAGTCCTTCCTGGATCGCGGCTCGGTGAAGGCCGCGGCCTCCGCGCTCCACCTCCACCGGCACACGGTCATCTACCGGCTGGGCAAGCTGAAGGAGCTGCTGCGGGCGGACCTCGAGGATCCCGCCCAGCGGCTTCGCCTGCAGCTGGCGCTGGACCTCCGCAAGCTCCTCTAGCCGCCCCGGCCCCAAGAACCCCAATTTCGACACCGGGGCCAAAGAAGGCGGCCTCTTTTACGCCCAGGCAGAGTGGCGTCTTAGGACGCCACGTCTATAGGCTGGTCGGGTATGAATCCAAACAACGGGCGCCGCGTGGCCGTCACCGGCCTGGGCTTCGTGACCCCGATCGGGAACGACCTGGAGACGGTCTGGTCCAACCTGGTCGAGGGGGTCTCCGGCGTCGGGCCCATCACCTACTTCGACACCGCCACCTACAGCTGCAAGATCGCGGGCCAGGTCAAGGGCTTCGACCCCGAGGTCTACATGGACCGCAAGACCGCGCGCCACATCGGGCGCTACTGCCAGTTCGCGCTGGCGGCCAGCCGGCAGGCCCTCGACCAGGCCGGCCTGGACCCCGCCCAGCTCGACCCCGATGACGTCGGGGTCATCGTCAGCTCTGGCATCGGCGGCATGGAGGAGATCGAGAAGAGCCACACCGCGCTGATGCAGCGCGGCGTGCGCCGGATCTCCCCCTTCACGGTGCCGATGATGATCGCCGACATGGGGGCCGGAATCGTCGCCATGCACACCAAGGCCGGCGGCCCCAACTTCGCCATCGCCTCCGCCTGCGCCTCCTCCGGCCACGCGCTGGGCGAGGCGGCCGAGATCATCAAGCGCGGCGACGCCAGGGCCATGCTGGCCGGCGGCGCCGAGGCCACCATCACGCCCCTCACGATGGGCGCCTTCTGCCAGATCAAGGCCGTCAGCGAGCGCAACGACGAGCCCGAGAAGGCCTGCCGCCCGTTCGACGTCGACCGGGACGGATTCGTGATGGGCGAGGGCTCGGTCATGTTCGTCCTCGAGGACCTGGAGTTCGCCCGCCGGCGCGGCGCCCGGGTGCTGGCCGAGCTGGCCGGCTACGGCGCCAGCGCTGACATGCACCACTTCACGGCCCCGCACCCGGAGGGCGCCGGAGCCATCCGCGCCATGCGCAAGGCCCTGACGCGCGCCGGCGTGCAGCCGGAGGAGGTCGGCTACATCAACGCGCACGGGACCTCCACCAAGCTGGGCGACGTCGCCGAGACAAAGGCCATCAAGGAGGTCTTCGGCGAGCATGCCCACCAGCTGGCGGTCAGCTCGACCAAGTCCGTCCACGCTCACCTGCTGGGCGCGGCCGGCGCCATGGAGGCCGCCGCCTGCGTGCTCGCCATCCAGCGGGGGATGCTCCCGCCCACCATCAACCTCGACCGCCAGGATCCCGACTGCGACCTGGACTACGTCCCCAACCACGCGCGTCCCGCCGAGGTCGGGGTGGCGATCTCCAACTCCTTCGGGTTCGGAGGCCACAACGCGACCGTCGTGATCAGAAAACCGGAGGCCAACTGAGATGCCAGACAAGCTTGAATTCCGTGAGCTCCAGGAACTCGCCGCCGAGATCCTCGGCGTGGAGCCCGAGCGCGTGCAGATGAACGTCAGCTTCCAGCGCGACCTGGCGGCCGACTCGCTCGATCTGGTCGAGCTGATCGCCGCCATCGAGGACAAGTACGAGGTCGAGCTGCCCGAGGAGGAGCTGGAGAAGATGAAGGTGATCAGCGACCTCTGGCAGTTCCTGGAGCAGAAGCACGCCCAGAGGCTGGAGGCCTAGCCATGGCGATCAAGGCCGTCCCCCGCGTCCGCTCGGACGCCCTCCCCCTGCGGACCTTCAAGGCCAGCGGCCGCCGCAGCGCGATCGCCGGCGTGGGCGTCTACGCGCCCGAGCGAGTGCTGACCAACTTCGACCTCGAGAAGATGGTCGACACCTCCGACCAGTGGATCCGGGAGCGCACGGGCATCCTGACGCGCCACATCAGCGAGCCGGGCACCACCACCCTGGAGCTGGCCACCAAAGCGGCCCGCGCCGCCCTGGCGGCGGCCGAGCTGCGCGCCGGCGACCTGGACATGATCGTGGTCGGCACCTCCTCGCCGGACGGTCCCTTCCCCTCCATCGCCTGCCGCCTGCAGGACGAGCTGGGCGCGCCGGGCGCCTACGCCTATGACGTGCTGGCGGCCTGCTCCAGCTTCGTGTACGGGCTCGCCCAGGCCGACGCCTTCATCGCCAGCGGCCGCGCCCAGAACGTGCTCGTGATCGGGGCCGAGGTCCTCTCCCGGATGCTCGACTACTCGAGCCGCGGGACCTGCGTCATCTTCGGCGACGGCGCCGGCGCCGCGGTCGTGCGGCCCGCCCCTGAGGGGGCCGGATTCCTGGCCTGGTGCCTGGGGGCGGATGGCCGCGGCTACGCCCAGGTCACCTGCGGCAACATCGAGAAGGGCGCTTACGCGGCCAAGGACGCCAACCCCTTCATCGACATGGTGGGGCCGGACGTCTTCAAGTTCGCGGTCGACATCTTCATCCGCCAGGCCTACGCGGTCTGCGAGGAGGCGGGCATCCAGGTCGGCGACATCGACCTCTGGGTGCCGCACCAGGCCAACTACCGGATCATCGCCGCCGCCGCCCGCCGCATGGGCCTGCCCATGGAGAAGGTGGCGGTCAACATCGACGAGTACGGCAACACCTCCTCGGCCTCGATCCCGCTGGCGCTGGAAGAGGCGCTGCGCAAGGGCCGCGTGAAGACCGGGGACCACGTTCTGCTGGCCGGCTTCGGGTCCGGGCTGACCTGGGGGGCGGGACTGCTGGAGTGGGCATAAAACTGGCGGGGCCCATCGCCCTCCTCTTCCCCGGGCAGGGGGTGCAGAGGCCGGGCATGGGCCAGAGCCTCCATGACCGCTACCCGGCCGCGCGCCGCGTGTTCGAGCGCGCCGAAGAGGTGCTGCAGATGCCGGTGCGCCGGCTCTGCTTCGACGGCCCCGCCGAGGAGCTGAACCGCACCGACGTCCTCCAGCCCTGCGTGATGACCGTCTGCTGGGCGGCCTACGAGGTCTGGCGGGAGAGCTACGGCCTGGAGCAGGTCCGCGTGGCGGCCGGCCACAGCCTGGGCGAGATCGCGGCGCTGGCGGCGGCCGGCTCCATCCCCTGGGAGACGGCGCTGCTGCTGGTCAAGGAGCGCGGCCGGATCATGGCTCAGGCCGCCGAGGAGCGGCCGGGCGGCATGATCGCGATCGTCGGCCTGGACGAGGCGCAGGTGGAGTCCATCCGGGCCCGGGCGTCCGAGCGGGGCAAGCTCTGGTTCGCCAACCGCAACGCGGACGTGCAGTTCGTGCTCTCCGGCGAGGTGGGGGCCGTGCAGGAGGCGGAGCGGCTCGCCCTGGCCGCGGGCGCGCGGCGAGCCCTGATCCTGACCATCCCCCTGCCGGCGCACTCGCCCCTGATGGAAAAGGCGGCCGGCGCCTTCCGCAAGGTGGTGGAGAAGCTGCCGTTCCGGCCGCCCGCCTTCCCGGTCCTGGCCAACGCCACCGGCGAGGCGATGGCGACCGTCGATGCTCTGCGTCAGGAACTGGCGATGCACCTGCTGCGGCCGGTCGAGTGGGCGCGGACCATGGTCTCCCTGCACGCCATGCAGGTTCGGACGGTGGTCGAGCTGGGCCCCGGCCGGGTGCTGGCCAGCCTGGCCGCCAAGCACATCCCCGGGGTGGACACCTGGAACGCGGAGGAGCTCTTCATCGACTTCGCCGACGGGGCGCCGGCCTAGGTGTCGGAGTTGGAGGGACGCACGGCGCTGGTCACCGGCGGCGGCAAGGGCATCGGCCGTGCCATCGCGCAGGCGCTGTCCAGGATGGGCGCGCGCGTGTTCGTCAACTACCGGGCCGACGCCCGGGCGGCGGAGGAGACCGCGCACTCGCTGGCCGACGGGTCCGCCGTGCAGGCCGACGTCGGCGACGGCGAGCAGGTGGAGCGCATGTTCAAGGCGACCGGGCGCGTCGACGTGCTGGTCAACAACGCCGGCGCGCTCCGCGACAAGCTGCTGCTGCGGATGACGCAGGCGGACTGGGACGACATCATCCGCACCGACCTGACGGCCGCGTTCCTGACCACCAAGGCCGCGCTGGCGGGGGGAATGCTGCGCAATCGCTGGGGCCGCATCGTCAACCTGAGCTCCATCGCGGGCATCATCGGCAATCCCGGGCAGGCCAACTATGCCGCCGCCAAGGCCGGCCTGATCGGGTTCACGCGCTCGATCGCCAAGGAGGTGGGCTCGCGCAGCATCACCTGCAACGCGGTGGCGCCCGGCTACGTGCGCACCGAGCTGACTCGGGGTTCGGCGCTCACCGACGAGCTCGTCTCCGAGCTGGTGAAGCTGACGCCGCTCGGCCGGGAGGGGACCGCGGAGGAGGTAGCGAACGCGGTCGCGTTCCTCTGCTCGCCGGGCGCCGGCTTCATCACCGGCCACGTGCTGGTGGTCGACGGGGGCCTTTCACTATGACCGAGATCGCACGCCCGACCTGGCGCCAGGTCGCCGTCAGCGGCGGCAAGCTGCCGCCGATCGCACTGCCCACCAACTGCCCGGGCTGCGGGGTGGGCCTGGAGCCCGAGCCGCTGGCCCAGCAGGCCTACGTCTGCGACTGCGGGCATCACTTCCGGATGCACGCCGACGCCTGGATCGAGCTGGTCGCCGACACCGGCAGCTGGCAGGAGCGCTGGAGCGACATCAGGCCCCACGACCTCCTGAACTGGAAGGTGCCCAAGCCCTACCAGGCGCTGATCGAGCAAGCCCGCGAGGAGGGCCTGAACGAGTCCCTCCGGACCGGTACCTGCCGGCTGGCCGGCCGGCCCGTCTGGCTGGCCGTGTTCGACTTCCGCTTCGTGGGCGGCACGCTCTCGATCGTGGCCGGCGAGCGGCTGGCCCGAGGTTTCGAGCAGGCGGCCCAGTCGGGCGTGCCCTACGTCCTGGTGGCCGCCTCCGGCGGCGCCCGCATGCAGGAGGGCGTGCTGGCGCTGATGCAGATGGCCAAGGTCAACGCGGCCGTGGGCCGCCTGCACAAGGCGCGGGTCCCCTACTTCTCGGTCCTGACCGACCCCACCTTCGGCGGCACCGCGGCGTCGCTGGCGCTGCTGGCCGACGTGAACGTGGCCGAGCCCGGCGCCGCCATCGGGTTCACCGGGCCTCGGGTCATCAAGCAGGCCACCTACGAGGACCTGCCGGCCGGCTTCCAGAGCGCCGACTTCCAGCTCGCCCACGGCCAGGTCGACATGGTGGTGCCCCGCACCGAGCTGCGCCGGATGCTGGCGCGGCTGCTGGAGCTCTACGCAGCATGAAGCCCCAGAGCCGCCCCACGCTGACCGTCTGGCAGGTCGTCGAGCTGGCCAGGCACCCCGAGCGGCCCTACTCGCTGGACTACATCCGGCGCCTGGCGCCCGACTTCGTCGAGCTCCACGGCGACCGCCTCGGCCACGACGACCCCGCCCTGGTGGCCGGGCTCGGCACCTGGCACGGCCGCACGACCATGTTCTTCGGCCACCAGAAGGGGCGCAACCTGAACGAGAGGGTGCGCCGGAACTGGGGGATGATGCACCCGGAGGGCTACCGGAAGGCCATCCGGCTCGCCCACCAGGCTGCCAAGTTCGGATTCCCGATCGTCTGCCTGGTCGACACCCCGGGAGCCTACCCGGGCGCCGGCGCCGAGGAGCGCGGCATCGCGGCCGCGATCGCGGGCGCCATCCTGGAGTGGTTCACGATCCCGGTCCCGGTGATCGCCTGCATCATCGGCGAGGGAGGCTCCGGCGGCGCCCTCGGCCTGGCGGTCGCTGACCGCGTGCTGATGATGGAGAACTCGATCTACTCCGTCGCCTCGCCGGAGGCGGCGGCGTCCATCGTCTGGCGCGACAACGCGCGCAAGGTGGAGGCGGCCGAGCAGCTGCAGATCACCTCGCGCGACCTGCTGGCGATGGGTGTGGTTGACGAGGTGATCGCAGAGCCC
>DATGVT010000266.1:0-2002 GCA_035300005.1 Candidatus Acidiferrales bacterium | reverse complement strand
CACGGTGGCCGACCAGCTGAGCCCCTGGCTGACCCCCAGCAGGAGGTTGGCGGCCACCACCCAGTCCCAGCTGGGGGCCACGATCAGCAGCGCCGGCACTGGCACGGCCAGCAGCCAGCCGGTGACCAGCACCGGCTTGCGGCCCCAGCGGTCGGAGGCGGCGCCGGCGGCCAGGTTGGCGACCGCCTTGGCGGCGCCGAAGGCGGCCACGAAGGCGAGGGTGGCCACCGCCGATCGCACACCGAAGACCTCCGAGCCGAGCAGGGAGCCGAGCGAGCGTTCCTGGCCGACCAGAGCGCCGACCAGCCCGTTGACGCCGATCAGCAGGATGAACTGGGGCAGGTTCGCCCCGATCCCAGGATGCCAGCGTCCCCCGCTTCGGGCATTGTTCAATTTATCGCTTGACAACTTGAGGATGGCGCCCATAATAGCGCGTGAGAAGGGGTTTGAGCTGGTCAAATCGATGGCCGAGATCCTGAACCTGGTCGACGTCGAGCAACTCCGCCGGGAGGTGCGCGACAAGTACCGGGAGGTGGCCGAGGACCCCAGCGCCGGCTATCACTTCCACACCGGACGAGCCCAGGCCAGGCGGCTCGGCTATCCGGGCTGGCCGCTCGAGGAGCTGCCCGAGGAGGCGTGCGAAGCTTTCGCGGGGGTCGGCAACCCCTTCTTCTGGGGTCCGCCGCAAGCGGGCGAGTCGGTGGTCGATCTCGGCTCGGGAGCCGGGCTGGACAGCTTCCTGGCCGCCACCTGGGTGGGACCGGGCGGGCGCGTCATCGGGGTGGACATGACACCCGAGATGAACGAACGCGCACGGGCGATGGCGAGGCGCCTGGGTCTTGCCAACGTCAGCTTCGAGCAGGGCCTGATCGAGCAGCTGCCCGTCCAGGACGGCTGGGCCGACCTCGTCATCTCCAACGGCGTGATCAACCTCTGCCCGGACAAGCTCGGCGTCTACCGCGAGATCCACCGCGTCCTCAAGCCGGGTGGGCGGATGACGATCGCCGACATCTGCCTGGAGCGGCCGGTGCCCGAGTCCGCGCTCCACGACATCGACCTCTGGACGGGTTGAATCGCGGGCGCCCTGCCGTGCGCAGGGTGGGAGGTCGTGATCACCGGGGCGGGCCTGGTCGAGGTGGAGCTGGCCAACCAGCTGGACACCTTTGCCGGCGCCGAAGGTGAGAAGAGCGCTCGCAAGTTCGGGACCTACGGCTACTCGATCCGGGCCCGAAAGCCTCCTTAGCGTTTGGACGCTCCCAGCGTTCGGAGAGTAGATTTGCCGCTGCGCCGGCCTGCCATTTTGGGGAAGGGGATGCAAGCTCCACCACGCTGGAGCAGATGGCGTGAGGTCCCCGCCGTCTGCTTCTACCCGCGAAATCTCAGGAGCTGCCTCGTTGTCGCCCTGGTCGTGGGGACCGTGCTGATGGCGATCAATCAGCTGGACGTGGTCGTCAGCGGTCACGCCACGCCAGCTGTCTGGCTCAAGATCGGGCTGACCTACCTGGTGCCATTCATGGTGTCCAACTACGGGATCCTGGTCGCCACCCACGGCAGGGCCGCCGCATGAGGCTGATCGCTCCGGTCGCCGCCGCCGGCGAGGCCGACTCGCCCGAGAACTCCTTCGGGCTGCTGCAGCGCCGGGTCACGGCCGCCGTGGTGGGCATCCTCCTGCTCCTGGCCCTGGCCGCCTGGCTGGTCACCATTCGCAACGCCCTCGACATGTCCTCGATGGCTACCGGGTTGGGCCAGGTCGGCAACCGCATGCCGGGCGACGTGACGGCCCCGATCTTCCTGGGGATGTGGCTGGCGATGATGGTCGCGATGATGTTTCCCACCGTCGCCCCGGTCGTGCTGGCCCACCGCATGGTGGTCGTAAAGCGCGGCGAGGGATGGCTGCCGACCGCCGGCTTCGTCACCGGCTACCTGGCGGTCTGGACGATGATCGGGCTGCTGCCCCTGGCGGCTCTCCTGGGCTTCCGCAGCCTGCCCCTGGAGTCGACTT
>DATGVT010000265.1:0-5366 GCA_035300005.1 Candidatus Acidiferrales bacterium | reverse complement strand
TGACCTTGGCGCCCAGGCAGCGATGGCCGACCTCAGTGTGCACTCGGTAGGCGAAGTCAACGGGAGTGGATCCGGCCGGCATGTTGAATACGTCGCCCTTGGGCGAGAAGACGAAGACCTCGTCCTGGAACAGGTCGACCTTGACCGTGTCGACGAACGACTCGGCGTCGACGACCTCCTTCTGCCACTCCATGAGCAGGCGCAACCAGGACAGCTTCTCGTCGAAGCGCGCGTCCGTCGCCCCCTCCTTGTAGACCCAGTGCGCGGCCACTCCGAACTCGGCCACGCTGTGCATGTTGTGGGTGCGGATCTGTATCTCGATGGGCTCGCCGGAGTGCGAGATGACCGTCGTGTGGAGCGATTGATAACCGTTGGACTTGGGCATCGCTATGTAGTCCTTGAAGCGGCCGGGCAGCGGCTTCCAGAGCGAGTGGACGACGCCCAGCACCCCGTAGCAGTCCTTGACCGACTCCACCAGCACACGGATCGCGATCAGGTCGTAGATCTGCGAGAAGTCCTTCGACTCCCGCGACATCTTCTGCCAGATCGAGTAGATGTGCTTCGGCCGGCCCTCGATGTCGGCGTCGATGCCGATCTTCTCCAGCTCGCGGCCCAGGATCTCGCGCAGGTCGGAGACCAGGGTCTCCCGGTCCTTGCGCTCCCGGGCGAGCCGGCTGGCGACCTCGCGGTAGCTCTCCGGCTCCAGGTGCCGGAAGGCCAGGTCCTCCAGCTCCCACCTGATCTGGCCGATGCCCAGCCGGTGTGCCAGCGGGGCGTAGATGTCCAGCGTCTCGCGTGCGATCCGGCGGCGCTTGACCTCAGGCAGGGGGTCCAGCGTCCGCATGTTGTGCAGGCGGTCGGCCAGCTTGATGAGGACCACCCGCACGTCCTCGGCCATCGCCAGCAGCATCTTGCGGATGTTCTCGGCCTGGGCCTGCCGGTCGGAGCGAAAGGAGATGCGGCCCAGCTTGGTGACGCCCTCCACCAGCCGAGCCACGTCGGGCCCGAACTCCTCGTTGACCTCCTTCATCGTCAGCGCCGTGTCCTCCACGGTGTCGTGGAGCAGCGCCGCGATCAGCGTGGCGGCGTCCAGCTCCAGGTCGGCCAGGACGGCCGCCACCTGCAGCGGATGGTTGACGTAGTCCTCGCCCGAGAGCCGCCTCTGTCCGGTGTGGGCGGAGGCCGCCCGCTCGTACGCGGCCTGCACCTTTTCCCGGCCGGCGGGAGGCAGGTGATCCGCGATTCGGAGGAGTTCGGAAATGGTCACCGGAATGTGCGGGTAGTTTAGGCGGGCCCTTGATCTGATTTGATAGCCGACCCGCCAGGCCGTATTTAGACTATGCCGCGCGATGGGGGCGATCTCCCGCTGGGCGCCTCGGCAGCTGTTCCTGTTCACGGGGGCGGCGCTCGCGCTGGTCGGCGGGGCCAGCCTCAACGTCCAGGAGCGCTCGGGCCAGATGCTGCCCCTGGCCATGCTGGCGGGGGTCTTCGCCATCGCGGCCGGCGTCATCTACCGGCGCTGGCGTTTCGCGGCCGGCTTCGCTGTGGGGGCCGTCCTGGTCGAGCTGCTCATATACCGGACCCACTTCGGGATCCGGCCGTTCGGCGTCAACTTCGGCGGGCTCGTGATGCTGGGGCTGGGCGGGCTGCTGGGTACGAGCGCCTACATCAGCCTCACCGCCGAGATCCGGCGCCGCCTGGCAGAGGCCGAGGAGCTCAACGCGCGGGTCGAGGAGCAGCGCCGGGCCTTCCTCGCCGCCACCGAGGAGATGGCGGGTGGCGACGTCGGCGTCCAGGTCGAGCGGATCACCAAGCAGATGGAGGCGCAGCTGGGCTGCCTCTACCTCGGCACCGAGCCTGACCAGTTCGTGCCCCAGCCGCCGGGCGTGGGCATGGACCGGCTGCGGCCGCAGATCGTGACCATCCACAAGGACAGCACCGACCCGGTGCTGGCGGCGATCGAGAAGGACCAGGTCTTCGTGGCCTCCCAGAGCCGCCAGCTGAGCGTCCTCTTCCAGTACGTGCCGCCCGACCTGGCCCTGGAAAGCGGCCTGGTGGTGCCGATGCGGGTGGGCGAGCACATCGGCGGTTTCGTCTTCGTGGGCAACAAGCCGGGCGGTTTCACGGCCGACGACACCCGGCTGGCGATGACGCTGACCATGCGCATGAGCGTGCAGCTGGCGACCGCCCACCAGCTGGCGCTCAGCAAGAAGGAGGCGGCCCGCTACGCGCTGCTGAACGACCTGGTCAAGGAAGCCTCCGGGAAGACCCAGGAGGACGTGTTCCGGCTGGTGCTCGAGAAGTGCCGCTACCTGATCACCTACGACGCCGGCCGGATCGCCGCCTTCCAGCCTGACGGCACCTACCTGATGTCGGGCGGCTCGCAGGTCCCGGAGTCGATCGGCGGGGGGCCGCTGGCCAGGGTCAAGGACGGCGAAACCGTGATCAGGCGCGGGGTCACCCAGTCGGAGGGGCTCTTCTCGGGCGCGGGCTCCAGCACCGAGGGGGCCACCTTCACAGAGGCGCTCACCCCGATCCGCGGCAAGGACGGCGTGCTGGGGGCGATCTGCCTGGGGCGGACCGGGGCCAACGCC
Organism: Candidatus Acidiferrales bacterium; assembly: GCA_035300005.1. Taxonomy (GTDB): domain Bacteria; phylum Chloroflexota; class Dormibacteria; order Dormibacterales; family Dormibacteraceae; genus DATGVT01. Next base: position 2,772 of record DATGVT010000265.1, on the reverse strand, counting down.
TTCGGCGGCCGCGACGTGCCCACGCTGGAGGAGCTGGGGGCGATGGCGGGGGTGGCGGTCGAGAACTCTCGAATTCTCTCCCAGGTGTCGGGCCAGGCCACCAAGCTGGACACCGCCCTGGACGCCCTGGGTGAGGTCTCCGAGGCCCTGACCGCGGTCACTGAAGGCGTCTCGGCGCTCGAGCGCAAGACCCTGGAGACGGCCGCCCGCCTGACCGGCTGCACCCACGCCCTGATGACCCGCGCGGCAGAGCCCGGGCGGCATCTCGCCAGCATGGGCATCGGCTTCCCGCCCGAGCTGGCCGGCCTGGAGTTGAAGAACGGGCAGGGGCTGATCGGGGCTGTGATGCTCGGCGGCCGCCTGGTGGCGGTGCCCGACGCCACCGAGAGCATGGACCTGGCCAGCCCGCCGGACCTGGTCGGCCTGGGCCTGCACGGCGCGATCTGCGTTCCCATGGTCCAGGGCAGCGAGGTCTGGGGCACGCTTTCGGTCTTCGACGGCAAGCGCCGGGAGTGGACCGAGGACGACCGGCGCGTGCTCTCAACCCTCGGCAACCAGGCCGTGGTTGCACTCAAGAACGCCGAGCTCTACGACGCCAGCCAGAAGATGATCTGGGAGCTGCAGAACCTCCACGAGGGTCTCCAGGCCGCCACCTCCACTCTCGACCTCGACCAGGTGCTGGAGCAGGTGCTGGCCGGCGCCGCCAAGGCGTCCGCGGCCCAGATCGGCTGCCTGGCGCTGGAGGAGGAGGGCAAGCTGAAGCTGGTCGGTTCCTACGGCACCGACCACGCTACGGCCGAGAAGCTCGCCCTCGGCCTCGGGGGCGACATCTGCACCGAGGTGATGTCCTCCAGCCAGCCCTTCATGGAGGAGATGGAGAAGGAGTCCGGCAAGGAGGACAACCCGCTCAACCCCCGGGCGGTGCTCTGCGTGCCGATCACGCTGCACGGCAAGCCGATCGGGGTCACCTTCCTGGCCAACTACGTCGCCGGCCAGATCTTCAACGAAGACCACAAGCGGCTGGTGACCGCGCTGGCGGCGCAGGCCGCGGTCGCGATCGACAACGCCCGCCTCTTCCGCGACCGCGAAGAGGTCATGCTGTCGGCCCTCAAGGCGCTGGCGGCAGCGGTCGACGCCCGCGATCCGTACACGGCCGGCCACTCCCAGCGGGTGACCGATTACGCGAAGGTGATCGCCCGCCAGATGAACTACGCGCCCGACGATCGCGGCGCCTGGCGGCGTCTGGAGCAGGGCACGCTCCTGCACGACATCGGCAAGATCGGGGTCCCCGACGCGGTCCTCCAGAAGCCGGGCAAGCTGACCGCGGAGGAGTTCGAGCAGATGAAGGCGCACCCCGTGGTCGGGTTCAACATCCTCTCCGGCCTGAAGATGCTGAGCGACGAGCTGGTCATCGTGCGCTCGCATCACGAGCGGTTCGACGGCAAGGGCTACCCCGACCACAAGACCGGAGAGCAGCTGCCGATCTACGCCTGGGTGGTCAGCGCGGCCGACGCGCTGGACGCGATGACCTCGGACCGGCCCTACCGCAAGGGGATGTCGCTGGAGGTGGCCCTGTCCGAGGTCCAGAAGGGCGCGGGCACCCACTTCCATCCCGACGTGGCGGAGGCCCTGCTGGACGCCGTCCAGTCCGGCGCCCTGAAGATCGAGCCGCAGGAGTCCCGCTACAAGGACGCGCCGGTCGTGGGGGCGTTCGAGAACCCGACCGGCTAGCGTCCGGTTCGGTTGCTCGCCGGGGGCGGTACTTCCGGTGTAAATCGAGTTCAAATCGGCCTTTTCTTCTGGTACAATCGAACAGATGTTTGAGGCTGCCATGGTCCGCTTCGAGGAGGGTCTCGAAGAGCTGCGCCGCGAAGACCTGGACGGCATCCGGCCTGTGGAGATGGGCGAGCGCATCAAGGGGATGCGCGGCTTCGCTGACCGCTTTGGGGCCGAGATCCTTCGCCGGGTCGAGGCCTTCGACCGCGACCGCGGCTTCGCGCCCAGTGGCGCCACTTCCACGGTGAGCTGGATGCGCAGCGAGTGCAACCTGTCCGGCTTTGCCGCCGACCGCCAGGTAAAGCTCGCCCGGCAGCTGCCCGTTCTAGGGTCGACCTGCAGGGCGCTGGCCGCGGGCGAGATCGGCATCGAGCACGCCGAGGAGATCGCTCGCGCCACCCAGGAGCTGGGTGCTGCTGCTGAGGGCGAGCTGCTCTCGGTGGCGAAAGAGAAGGACCCGGCCGAGGTCCGGCTGGCGGCGCGGGACCTGCGCCATCGAGTTGACGCCGACGGCATGGCCCTGCAGGCGGCAGAGCAATACCGAAAGCGGCGGCTGAAGATCTTCGAGCTGCAGGACGGCATGGTCGGCTTCGACGGCGCGCTGCCGCCGGAGGGCGGGGCACTGCTCCGGCTGAGCCTGGACAAGATGTTGGGGCCGCGGGCCGCCAGCGACCGCCGCAGCGCGGAGCAGCGGAACGCCGACGCGCTCCTGGGTCTCTGCCGGCAGCCGGGCCGCGCCGCCGCGCAGCTGACCGTGATCGTGCGCGAGGAGACCCTGCGCGGTGAGCCGGGGGCGCCCGCCGCAAAGCTGGAGGACGGCACCCCGCTCAGCGGGGCCACCGCTCAACGGCTGGCCTGCGACGGCTCGGTGACCCTGCTCCGTCTTGACCCCGACGGCAACCCGCTGGAGATGGGACGGGCCAGGCGACTGGCCACCGAGCGCCAGAAGAAGGCGCTGGCGGTTCGCGATGGCGGCTGCGGCTTTCCGGCCTGCGA
>DATGVT010000264.1:0-6801 GCA_035300005.1 Candidatus Acidiferrales bacterium | reverse complement strand
CTGATCAAGCGCGAGTCACGCGCCGGCGGCCGGATCGCGATCAAGGTCAACAACCTGGTCGACCCGCAAATCATCGAGGCGCTCTACGCGGCGGCGCGAGCCGGAGCCGAGGTCGAGCTGGTGGTGCGCGGGATCTGCTGCCTGCGGCCGGGCGTCCCCGGGCTGTCGGAGCGCATCCGCGTCCGCTCCATCCTCGGCCGCTACCTGGAGCACTCGCGGATCTATCGCTTCGGGCAGGGCGCGCGGGCCGAGCACTACCTGGGCTCGGCGGACCTGATGCCGCGCAACCTGGACCGCCGCGTGGAGGCCGTCGTCCCGGTGGCCGACCGCGGCCTGAAGGCCAGGCTGGACCACATCCTGGAGCTCAACCTGGACGACGACTCGCTGGCCTGGGAGCTGGGGGCCGAGGGGTCCTGGCGGCGGCTTCCGGGCAGCGGCCGGGTGGACGCCCAGCGCGATCTGATGGCGCAGGCGCGGGCGCGGGCGCGGGGTGATTAGCACTCAGCTCGAACGGGAGCTGAAGCTGGGCGCCGGCCCGGGGTTCCGGCTGCCCCAGCTCGCGGGCGTGGACGGCGTGGCCGGCGAGGCCCGCCAGGAGGTCCGCCAGGACACCGTCTACTACGACACCGCCGACCTCCGGCTGGCGCGCTGGGGCTGCAGCCTGCGCTATCGCGCCGGCGAGGGCTGGACGGTGAAGACCCCGGCCGGGGCCGCCGGGGGCGCCGCCGAAGGCGTGCTGGTGCGGGGTGAGCACACCTTCACCGGCCCGCCGCGGCGGCCGCCGCCGGCAGCGCTGGACCTGGTCCGAGCCTACGTGCGCCGCTCTCCCCTGCAGCCGGTGGCCCGGCTGCGCACGCTTCGCCGCCGGGTGCGGCTGCAGGACGCCCTCGGCTCCCCCCTGGCCGAGGTGGTGGACGACGAGGTGACGGTGCTGGACGGCCGCCGGGTGGCGGCCCGCTTCCGGGAGCTGGAGGTGGAGCTGCGCGACGGGGCCCCGGACGGGCTCCTGGCCGCCGTCCTGGAGCGGCTGCGGGCCTCCGGGGCGGGGGCGCCCGACCCCACGCCCAAGCACGTCCGCGCCCTCGGACCCCGGGCCTCGGCCCCGCCCGAGGTCGCCCCGGCGGCGCCGGCGCCGGACGCCCCGGCCAGGGAGGTGATCCGCGGCGTGGTGGCGACCTCCGTCCATCAGCTCCTGCGCCACGACCCCGGCGTGCGCCTGGGCGGCGACCCCGAGGACGTCCACCAGGCGCGGGTCGCCACCCGGCGCCTCCGCTCCGACCTGCGCACCTTCACTCCGCTGCTGGAGGCCGGCTGGGTGGAGGCCCTGCGCAGCGAGCTGGCCTGGATCGCGGCCGAGCTGGGAGCCGTGCGCGACGGCGAGGTGCTGCTGGAGCGGCTTCGGGACCGCGCGGACGCGCTGCCGGCCCAGGACCAGCGGGTGGCAGGGCGGCTGCTGACGCGGCTCGCGGACTCGGTGCGGGGGGCGCGCAACCGCCTCCTGGTCTCGATGCGCTCCGAGCGCTACCTGGACCTGGTCGAGCAGCTGGTGGTGGCGGCGTCCACGCCGGCCTGCCTGCCGGCAGCCGAAGGGCCGGCGCGGGAGCTGCTGCCGCCGCTGGCGGCGGCGGCCTGGCGCCGGCTGCGCCGGGGCGTGGAGGTCCTGCCCCAGCCGCCCACCGACGCCGACCTGCACCAGATCCGCATCCTGGCCAAGCGGGCGCGCTACGCCGCCGAGGCCGTGGCCACCGTGGCCGGCGACGGCGGGCTCGCCTTCGCCAGGGCCGCGGCCGCCCTGCAGACGGTGCTCGGCGAGCACCAGGACGCGGTCAACGCTCTGGCGTGGCTGCGCTCGGCCCGGCCCTCCGGGCGCCAGGCCTTCGTAGCCGGACAGCTGGCGGCCACGGAGCGGGTGGCGGCGGCTCAGGCCCGGGCCGAGTGGCAGGAGGCCTGGAAGGCGCTGGCCAGGAAGAAGCTGCGGGGGTGGATGCCGGCCTGAGCCCGGACACCGTGCTGGCCGCCGGGGGCGTGGTGATCAGGCGGCGGAAGCGCCGCCTGGAGGTCGCCGTCGTCCACCGCGACCGCTACGACGACTGGACCCTGCCCAAGGGCAAGCTCGACGCCGGCGAGTCGCCGGAGGAGGCCGCCCTGCGGGAGGTGGAAGAGGAGACCGGGCTCCACTGCCGGCTGGAGCGCAAGCTGAAAGACGTCGAGTACGTCGACAACCGCGGCCGCCAGAAGCGCGTCTCCTACTGGCTGATGACGCCGCTCGATGGCCGCTTCAAGCCCAGCTCGGAGGTCGACGAGCTGCGCTGGGTCCGGCGGCCGAAGGCGCGGAAGCTCCTCACCTACGACCACGACCGCGAGCTGCTGGACCTCTTCTGACTTGATCTTGCTGGTGCGCCACGGGAAGGCCGGGGACCGCGGCCGCTGGGCGGGCGACGACCGGCGGCGGCCGCTGACCGGCGGCGGCCGGCGCCAGGCGGAGGCGCTGGTCGAGCTCTTCCGGGAGCTGCCGATCCAACGGGTGGTCTCCAGCCCCTATCTCCGCTGCGTGCAGACGGTGGAGCCGCTGGCCCGCGCCCGGGGGCTGGCGGTGGAGGTCGAGCCCCGGCTGGCCGAGGGCTGCGGCCTGGCCTGCTTCCTGGAGATCTGCGCCGAGCTGGGGCCGGGCGACCTCGCCGTCTGCTGCCACGGCGACCTCACCCAGGAGCTGGTCGAGGACCTCAGGGCCCGGCGCCTGGCGCCGACAACCGAGGAGGGCCTGAAGAAGGCGGGGACCTGGGTGCTCGAGCTCGCTGGCGGCCGGATCTCGGCTGCCCGCTACATCGCCCCGCCCTAGAGTGAACAGCTCACGAGATGAGGCGACACTCACGACCCTGACAGCTCAGCGCGCTGCCGCATGCCTCGACCTGCGCGATAGGAAAGGCTGATCTTCTTTCGTCGGATAAAACGGACCTGCTTTCTCGAAGTGCCGCTTGGCTCGGCGCAGCACGTCTGAGACTCGCCACTCCCTCACCTCGGGGCTCTTGGCACCCGCGATGAACCGCAGGGCTGTCCGCCGGTGTCCAGGTTGAAGGTGCGCCCACCAAATCTGGGCTTCGGGTGTGCTGACCAGCGCTCGCGCCAACTCGGGCGGCACGGCCGGGTCCTCGTCAGCCGCCCGCCGCCGAATGCTGAACTCCAGGCGATCACGTTCCGAGATCGCGAGCCGCCGTCGCACCTCGGCATTCAAAGTCAAGAAGTGGGTGCCATCGGCGGTAGGAAAGACCAGCCCGTTGAACGGGTGCCCGTTGACCGTTCCCTCGACGCTTACCTGTGCCTTGGTGCCGAAGAACTCAATCGACCCGCGAGGCAACTCGACTCCGAGGAAGTCCCGGAAGCCTCGGACAAGAAGTCCGCCGCCGGCTAAGAAGGCGCGGGGCGGGTCGCTTCCTGTGAGAAGGCCGGCCGTCGACCGGGAGCGGACTTGTTGACTCAACTCGTGATCCGTACACCCTACAGGGCGAGCATCGAAGGCGCCTTGGCCTCCTCGCGCAGGATCCGCTCCACCGCCTGCAGCCAGCGCTGGTCGCCGGCCTGCGCCCGCCACAGCCAGTACTCGCTGCCCCAGAGCAGGATGGTCCCGAAGCCCTGGTCCTTGAGGCCTTCGTAGGTGGCCTCCAGGTCGCCCGGCGCGAAGCTCCGGGGCGTCGCGTAGGTCGCCATCGAGGCCTCCCAGGGCTCGGCCTGCGACTCGGTCACCCAGGCCTGCCTGCCCTGCTCGAGCGCGGCCGTCCGCCAGCGGCCGACCCGGTCCGCCCAGCCGTCGCCGGCGTGGGCCACGTGCTCGCCGCCCAACAGCGTGTAGCCGATCCGCGTGTAGGCGTCCAGCCCCAGCACGTCACCGGGCTGCAGGAGGGCGAGGCTGTTCTTCTCGGCGCTGTCGCCGTCGAAGAAGCTGAGCCCGAAGCGGCTGGTGGCCTGGTCGAAGAGCAGGTTAAAGTGCTGGAAGGTGCTCAGGACCAGCGGCCGGGAGTCCAGCGAGCGCACCAGCCGCACCTCCTCCAGGAGGAAGGAGGCGCCGATCCACCACTTGTGCGGGCCGGCCTGGTTGAGGGGCTCGTTCTCGACCTGCCAGGCGACCACGATCGGGTTGCCGCGGTAGCGCTCGACCGTCTCCTGGATGAAGCTGAGGGTCGCCGACCGGAGCAGCGGGTCCTGGCTGACGTCGCCGCCGTCGACCACGCCGCGCGGCAGCCGGTCGGGCGGGATGTAGAACTCGGGCCAGCCCAGCCCCTTCATGCCCACCACGAGCACCAGCGGCTGGTGGCGCGCGGCAGCGTCGGCGACCAGCCAGTCGGTGGTGTCGTAGCCCTCGGCTTGGACCTCCTGCCAGGAGACCGGCACCCGGATGACCTTGAAGCCCATCGACTCCAGGCGGCGGAAGGCGTCCCGGTAGTCGAGGCCCAGGTAGGCCGCCCGCAGGGGGCTGAAGCTGACGCCTACGCGGACCGGGCCGTACACGGGTTCAGCCTGCGCCCGGCGAGGCAGCATGTGCAGGCCCAGGCCGCCCGCCACGAGCAGCCCGACCACGACCAGAGCGGCGCGCGAGCGGTGGCGGCGCAGCATCGTACCGCGCCTGAGACCGAACAGGTCGCCCTTCCTCCCTTCCTACAACAACGTTAAGCGATGTTGTGATATTGCGGATTCCGCGCGGAGGTGGGCTAGTGCGGAGCCGAAACCGTTTCGCCGCCGTCCCAGCGGGTGAAGGCCAGCTTCGTGTGCAGCATGGTGGCGCCCGCCCCTGTGTTCAGCTCGACCACCATCAGGTAGCCGTCGCCGGCGCGTATGAAGAGCTTTCCGGTCTTCGTCACGCCCCCCGCCAGGGGCGTGGTTGCGTCCACCACCCACACTGCCGTCCCGTTCAGGGTCTCCGGCTGCAGGTTCGAGAACGACGCGCCCGCAAAGAACAGCTCCGACCACCCCGGAGGCGGGGTGACGGTGCCCCGGGTGTAGGTGCCGCCGGTCGGGTTGGGCCCGTAGGAGTAGTAGGTGTCGCCGCCGATCTGAATCGAGTCGGCGTACGCCGTGACCGTTCGGCCGCTGACCGTGACGGTGACGGAGTACTTCTGCTCCAGGCTGAACGTCGAGCCGGACCGGGAGATCACGCAGAAGCCGACGACCGTCCCGTTGCTGTTGGCGGAAGCCGATGTACCCGTCTGGTCGCAGTGGCCGTCTCGCATCCGGGAGCCGTCCAGCAGCGCGAGGGCGGCTGCCGCGGTGGTCGGCTGGCGCGCGGTCGTTGAGGTGGCTGCTGGCGTCGGGCCGGGCGGTCCGCCTCCACAGGCGACCAGGAGAGTCAGGGCCGCGGCAGCCAGGACTCCACGCATAGGGTGCGGATTGTAGGGGAAACCCGACCCCCCACCAGAGGGCGGGGCAAGCCCGCCCCTACCCCCCGCGATCGGGGGAGGACAAAACCGCTACCGGAGCTCGACCGGCACCGCCTCCAGGCTGACCTGTTGGCCGCCCCGCAGGAGCTGCAGGGACAGGGGCTCGCCGATGGCGGCCGCCACCATCAGCCGCTGCAGATCGCCCGCGCCCTCCACGCGCTGGCCGCCGACCTCCACGATCAGGTCGCCCGGCCGGAGCCCTGCCTGCTCGGCCGGGCTACCGGCCACCACCTCCAGGACCTCGATCCCGGCCCGCTGCCGCAGGCGGTCCGCCACCGGCGGCGGCAGTGGCCGGCGGCCGCCGGCGATGCCCAGGTAGGCCCGGCGCACCCGGCCCTGGCTCATAAGCTGGGAAAGGATCCGGGCGGTGGTGGAGTTGATCGGCACCGCCAGCCCCAGCCCGACGCCGGCCACCGCCGTGTTGATGCCGACCACCCGGCCCCGGGCGTCGGCCAGCGCACCCCCGGAGTTGCCGGGGTTGAGGGCGGCGTCGGTCTGGATCACGTTCTCGACCAGACGCACCTGAGAGCCGGCCCGCGTGGGCAGCGAGCGGCCGAGCGCGCTGACCACGCCCGCGGTCACCGAGCCCGAGAAGCCGAGCGGATTCCCGATCGCCACCACCAGCTGGCCTACGCGGAGGCGGTCGGCGTCGCCCAGCTGCGCCGGCGGCAGGTCTGACCCCCGGGCCCGGACCACGGCCAGGTCGGAGAGGGGGTCGGCCCCCACCAGCTCGTAGGCCAGCTCGCGCCCGTCGGCGAAGCTCGCGGACCCGCCTGGCCCGGAGCCGACCACGTGGGCGGAGGTCAGCAGGAAGCCGTCGGGGGTGATCGCCACGGCCGACCCGGCGCCGTCGGCAGGGCGGCCGCGGAAGCTGCGCTGCACCCTCAGGCTGGCCACCGAGGGAAGCAGCCGCTCCGCGACCGCCGTGACGACCTCCGAATAGGCGTCCAGCGCCTCGCGCTCCAGCTCGAGCAGGTTGTCGGCCACGGTCTCTGCTCTGACTGTAATCGGGCTAGACGGTGGGGCCTTCCTGGCGGACCTGGTCGACCTTGACCAGCGCCTCCCGCAGGCCCGAGATCCAGTCCGCCTGGTGCTTGCCGACCAATCGCACGCACCAGCCCAGCGCCTCGCTGCGGCTGCGGGCGACCCCGGAGGACACCAGCGTGTCCAGCACCGCCCGCTCCGGCATCCGGAGCCGGGTCATGACCGGCAGGCTGAGGGTGGTGAAGAGGCGGCGTTCGCCGCCGCACTCGGCCCCCCAGGCGACCTTGCGCCGGAAGTGGCGCTCGGCCTCGCCCGCGATCCGGACCCGCTGCTCGCGGGACTCCTCCCGGAAGCGCTCGACGCGGGCCGCCCGCGCCGCCGCCCGGGC
>DATGVT010000263.1:0-5400 GCA_035300005.1 Candidatus Acidiferrales bacterium | reverse complement strand
TTGATGCCGCACATCCCGGCCTCCACCCGCTCCCGGAACTCGCGGGCCGCGCGCCCGCTCTGGGTGAAGATCACGGCCATGTTGCCGAGCGCCATCTGGTTGGCCTGGGCGATGGCCTGGTCCAGGCTGGAGACGTGGGAGACGGAGAGCACGGGCCCGAAGATCTCGTCGCGGCCGACCGCCATCTCCGGCGAGACGCGGTCCAGCACCGTGGGTCCGAAGAAGAAGCCCGGCCGCTCCAGCTCCCGGCGTCCGTCGACCAAGACCGCGGCGCCCTCCGCCTCCCCCCGCTCGACGTAGGCGAGGACCTTCTGGCGATGTTCGGCCCGGATCAGCGGCCCCACCTGGACGCCCGGCTGGTCGCCGGGCCCGACCACAAGCTTCGCGGCCGCGTCCGTGAGCGGCTCCAGCATCGCCTTCGAGGCGGCTCCGACGGCGACCGCCACGCTGCCCGCCAGGCACCGCTCGCCGGCGTTGCCGAAAGCGGAGTTCAGGATGGCGGGGACCGCCGACTCGAGGTCCGCGTCGGGCATCACCAGGATGTGGTTTTTGGCCCCGCCCAGCGCCTGTACGCGCTTGCCGTGGGCGGCAGCCGTCTCGTAGACGTGGCGGGCAACCGGTGCCGAACCGACGAAGGAGACCGCGCGCACCACGGGATGGATGAGCAGCGCCTCGACGGCGGCCTGGGCGCCGTGGACCAGGTTGAGCACCCCCTCCGGAAAGCCAGCCTGCAAGAAGAGCTCGGCCAGCCTCAGCGCGCCCAGGGGAGTCCGCTCGGAGGGCTTGAGGACGAACGTGTTGCCCGCCACCACGGCCAGCGGGAACATCCAGAGGGGGATCATGACCGGGAAGTTGAAGGGCGGGACGCCGGCGCAGACGCCGACCGGGTAGCGGTACAGGTCCTGGTCGACGCCGCTCGAAACCTCGCGCAGGGTGCGGCCCTGCAGCAGGGTCGGCGCGCCGCAGGCGAAGTCCACCACCTCGATTCCGCGGCGCACCTCGCCGCGGGCCTCGTCCAGGGTCTTACCGTGGTGCCGGGTGACGATCGCGGCCAGCTCCTCGACGTGCTCCTCCAGCTCGGCCTTGAAGCGGAACATCAGCCGGACCCTCTCCATCAAGGGCGTGCGCGCCCAGGTCTCGAAGGCGGCCGCGGCGGCCTTGACGGCCGCCTCCACCTCGGCTGCGCCCGAGAGCGGGACCTGCTCGATCACCTCCCCGGTGGCGGGGTTGAAGACCGGCAGCGTATCGACGTCCGGGCGCTCCCAGCGGGAGCCGACCAGGTTGGGGATCATTCGGCCTCGTTGTCATTCTGGACCCCCGGCCCCTCGGGTCCACGGGAGCGGTAGTGTTCGTGTGTGGTCGTCTCCAACCCGGTCCTGAGCACCCCCGAATTCACGCGGGTCACCGGCTGGGAGCTGAAGCCCGAGGGAGCCTGCCGCGGCTCCGTCTGCGTGCCTTTGCGCATTCCAGCGGGTGAAGACATCGACCTCAGGGCGGTGGCGCCGAGGCTGGGGATGCCGCTGGTCCATGATCCGGAGGCGCAGCTCTGGGCGCTCGGGCCGCCGGCCGGCCCGGTTCTGGAGGACGCCCTGGCCCCCGAGTTCACCCTGCCCCGCTGGCGGGGCGCTGACCTGTCGCTGAGCTCCCTGCGCGGCCAGAAAGTCCTGCTCCTGGCCTGGGCACCCTGGTGAGGCTGCCGCTTCGACCTGCCCGTGTGGCAGGAGCTGCGGAACGAGCTGCACGACCAGGGCTTCGAGCTGGTCACGATCGCCCTGGAGACGCGCGGGTGGCAGGAGGCCGAGCGGTGGATCGAGGCGGCGTCAGCCGAGCATCCCAGCCTGCTGGATGAGACCCACCGTCTCGGCGAGCTCTACGGAATCGTGAACGTACCCACCGGCGTCTGTATCGACGAGGCCGGGATGATCGTCAGGCCGCCCGAGACGGCCTTCCCCGGGCGGCCGCGGTACCTCGACGTCCCGCTTCCGGAAACGGTGTCGCCCAGGTTGCGCGAGGTGCTCGAGGAATCGCGCAAGCTGAACGTCGACGGCACCGACTACGTCGCCGCCCTCCGGGACTGGGTGCGGCAGGGGGCCGCGAGCCGGTTCGCGCTGGAGCCGGATGAGGTAGTCCAGCGCCTGGGCGAGCGCTCGCCTGACGCCTGCGCAGCCGACGCTCACTTCGAGCTGGGACGGCAGCTGCAGCAGACCGGGCGGCCGGAGCTGGCCGTAGCCCACTTCAAGGCGGCGCATGCGCTGGCGCCCCGCAACTGGGCGCACAAGCGACAGGCCTGGAGCTTGGTGGATCGCACCCAGGCGCCGAACGCGGTCTACGAGACCGGGTGGCTGGAGGAGGTCCGGGCGGCGGGGCCGGAGACCTACTACCCGAAGCCGCAGCTCTAGCAGGCCGCTCCTCTAGCCAGACGGGACCTGGGCAAAAGGTCGGGCGCTCTCAGCCCAGGACCCGCTCGGCCACCTTGAAGGCGCCGTTGGCGGCCGGCACCCCGCAATAGACGGCCGCCTGCAGTAGGACCTCTTTGAGCTGGTCGTCGCCGACGCCGTTGTTCCTGGCTCCGCGCAGGTGGAGCTCAAGCTCCTCGGGCCGGTTGAGGGCGGCCAGCATGGCGACCGTGACCAGGCTGCGCGTGCGCCGGTCGAGTCCGGGACGGGTCCAGATCTCGCCCCAGGCGTACCTGGTGAGCAGGTCCTGGAACTCGGCCGTGAGGGACGTGCGGGCGGCTTCCGCGCGCCTGACGTGCTCCTCACCCAGGACTTCGCCGCGCACCGCCCTTCCTCGCTCGTAAGCGTCGGCTTCTTTCATCCGGCAATCCTCCGAAATCCGGCCTTCTCGCAACCTGAGCCCGCGACCTGAACTGTTCTTTACAACGGTTAAGCCTGTTGCGCAATCGCCCCGGGCGGGTGGCTCGTACGCTGGCTGCCCGGGGTCAGGGCAGCATGAATTTTCCAGCCGGCACGCGTCTGGGCGAGTACGTCCTAGCGGACCGCATAGGCCGCGGCGGCATGGCCTACGTCTACCGGGCGGTCCAGCAGACCCTGGGCCGCGAGGTCGCGCTCAAGGTGATGTCGCCCGACCTCGGCGCCGACGCCGCCTTCATCCAGCGCTTCGCCAACGAGGCGCTGGTGCTGGCGCAGCTCGACCACCCCAACATCGTGCCCATCTACGACTACGGCAGCGACCAGGGCGTCACCTACCTGAGCATGCCGCTGATCCGGGGCGGGACCCTGCGCGACCGCCTCGACCGCGGGCGGGCCGACCTGCCGCTGGCCTGGGGCGTGATCCACGACGTCTGCAAGGCGCTGGCCCACGCGCACCAGGCCGGCATCGTCCACCGTGACATCAAGCCCAGCAACGTCCTGCTCCACCCCGACGGCCGCGCGCTGCTGGTCGACTTCGGGCTGGCCCGCAGCCTCCTGCGGCCCTCCAACCTGACCAGCGTCGGGATTTCCGTGGGAACGGTCGGCTACATGTCGCCGGAGCAGGCGATGGGTGAGAGGAGCGTGGACCACCGGGCGGACATCTACTCGGTCGGCGTGCTGGTGTTCGAGCTGCTGACCGGGACCATGCCCTACGACGGCGCCGGCTGGTCGAGCGTCGTCTTCGCCACGCTGAACGCGCCCATTCCTCTGGCCTGCGAGCGCAACCCGGAGCTGCCGGTGGAGATCGACGGCGTGCTCCAGAGGGCCCTGGCCAAGCAGCCTTCCGATCGCCCCGCCAGCGCCGTTGAGCTGCTGGAGCAGCTGCGCGCGGTTCCGATCGGCCGGCCCAGCAGCGGCGCCGCCTAGCCCGCCAGGAACTGCCATCATCGGCGGGTGGCTCGGGGCCTCCGCTTCGGCATCTGCGTCGACCAGAACCTGACCTGGATCAAGACCCTGGAGCGCTGGCAGCTCTTCGAGCGCTGGGGCTACGACTCGGTCTGGGACTGCGACCACTTCGTCCAGCCCAGCCGGCCGCAGGGGCCCTACCTGGAGGGCTGGACGCTGCTGGCCGCGCTGGCCGCCCGCACCGAGCGCATCCGGGTCGGCGTCCTGGTCAGCAGCAACACGTTCCGGCACCCGGCGCTGCTGGCCAAGCAGGCGGTGACCGTGGACCACGTCTCCGGCGGCCGGCTGGAGCTGGGGATGGGCGCCGGCTGGTACGAGCCTGAGCACGAGATGTACGGCCTCGAGTTCTGGGACACGCGCGAGCGGGTGGAGCGCTTCCGGGAGGCGGTCGAGGTGGTCGACCGGCTGCTGCGCAGCGAGGAGGTCACCTACGAGGGCCGCCACTACCGCCTGCAGGGCGCCCGCTTCCGGCCGGGCCCGATCCAGAGGCCGCGGCCGCCGCTCACGCTGGGGGCTCACGGGCCGCGGATGCTGGGCATCTGCGCCCGCTACGCGGACGCCTGGAACTCCCACGGGACGCCGGCCGAGCTACGGGAGCGCAGCCAGATCCTGGATGAGTGCTGCGCCCGGATCGGCCGCGACCCGGGGTCGATCGTGCGCTCCGTCTACTACTGGGTGCCGCGCTCGGAGGACGATCCCTGGCGCTCTCCGGACGCGTTCGTCGAGGTGATCGAGCGCTACCGGGCGGTGGGGATCACCGAGTTCATCGTGGACCACCCGCGCGACGAGCAGCTGGACGTCTGCGAGCGGGTGGCGGCCGACGTGCTGCCGCGGCTACGAGCCGGCGGTTAGGGCCGCCAGCCTCACGGCCCGCGCCCAGGTCTCTCGCGGCTTGCCGCCTGGGGTCAGCTCCCTCGAACACACCGCTGACACCGGGCTGGAGGTCCGGGGCGCGTCGCTGGCCGAGTGCCTGGCTCGCGCCGCCGCCGGGCTCTTCAGCCTGATGTTCGCCGTGCCCGCGCCGGCCGCCGCCAGGCGCCGCCTACGCGTCCAGCTGGAAGCCGAAAGCCCGGAGGGGCTCATGGTGGCCTGGCTGGAGGAGCTTCTCTACCGGAGCGAGGTGGGCGGCGTGGTCTTCACCGAGTTCGAGGTCCAGGCTTCCAGCCGGCGGCTGCGGGCGGACGTCCGCGGCGTGCCGCTGGCGCCGGAGATCGAGAGCGCCGGGCCGGCGGTGAAGGGGGTGACCTGGCACGCTCTGCGGGTCGAGCGGCGCCGGGACGGCTGGCGGGCCCGGGTCATCCTCGACGTCTAGCAGGGCGCCAGAGGGCCGATGCCGCCCTTGGGCGGGCACCCCTTTTTCAGCGGCCTGCCAGGGCGCTGGGCCGGGTCAGGTCCTCCGGCGGAGGAGGACGAAGGCGCCGGCCACCGCCACCGCCCACACCGGCGCCATCGTGACCAGGAACGGCCGGAGCGTGTCGCTGGCCGAGTGCGAGCTGCGGTCGAAGGCCAGGAACACGAGGACGGTCCCGTAGACCAGGACCCCGAAGGCGACAGCTACGCC
>DATGVT010000262.1:0-3601 GCA_035300005.1 Candidatus Acidiferrales bacterium | reverse complement strand
CCTGTGCTTGCCGCGGAGGTTGGGATAGGGCACGGAAGCCGATTATCGGTGGGATCACTTCACGATTCAGCCTAGAACCTAGAGCGACTCGGCCGGGGTTGGCCGGCACTCCTTCACCCGGCCGCCAGAGCCGGCGTTCGCGAAGGTTCGGATGAGTCCGCCGTTTTCAGTGAGGACGACCTTGGCCGCCAGCCGCTGCCGGATGCCGGCGGCGAAGCCGGTCGCCCGCAGGCTGTCGCCGGCCCGACTGGCCCAAACGACCCCGATCACCCCTGGCTGTCCGCTCTCGTTGTAAATGCGGCCGACTTGCCGGCGGTCGTGGTCGGCGAATTTCGCCCGCAGCAGTTGTGCTGCCTGCTCCTTGCCCTTGGCGTCCACCACCTGCCCGGCGGCGTAGTCACAGTCGGTGATCACCACTCCGTCGGCAAGCAGCGCCAGCGAGGCCTCCAGGTCGCCGACGGCATACGCGGCTTCGAAGGCGGTGAGGGTCTTGAGCGCTGAGATCCATCGCGATCCGACTTCGTATGTGTGCGGGCTGAGGTCGAACTGATCCGGAACGGTAGGCGTGGGCGCAGCGCCGGATGGAATCGAAACCGAGGTGCGGCAGATGCTGGCCGAGCCGCCTTCGGGCCCATTGGCGAAGGACCTGATGCGGTCGGAGCGGTCGAAGACGACCTTGGCGTCGAGCTGAGGCACGATTCCTTCCCGGAAACGCAGCGCTCTCAGCGCGTCACTTGACCGACGAGCCCACTGCACGCCCACGACGCCGCCAGGTTGATCCGGGTTGAGGTTGTAGACCTCGCGGATGTCAAGGCGGTCGTGGTCGGCGGCCCGTGGGCGCAACCAATCCTGGGTCGGCTGGCGGCCGCTGAAGCTGACGACGGCAACGTGGCGGTAGTCGCAGTCGCTGCCGCCAAACTCCTCTCCCAGGAGAGCCATAGCCTCGTTGACCCGGCCGGCGTCGAAGGCGTCCACGAAACGGGCAACCATGACCACCTCGGCCGCCTGCTGCCGGGTGACCGAGAACACAGCAGGGCCGCCGGCCCAGTCGCCGGGTGGCTGCAGTTCAATAGGCGCCGGCTCACTGCTGCACGCGGTCAGCAGCACCGCAATCAGAGCTCCGCGCACGTGCATTTTTCGCCAACGGTACACCGCCTTTGAGCGTGTGGTTTGGGGCCCTGTAAACGCTCTCGTTGGGAGTTCGACTGTGATACAATCGAACAGATGTTTGGAGAGGCGGCCGGCCACTTCGCCCGGGGCCTGGAGCTGCTCTCCAGGCAGGACCTTGATGGGATCGCGCCGGTCGACCTCGGCCAGGACGTCAAGCGCATCAGCGGCGTCATCGACCGGCTTCAACTGGAGAGGGCTCGTCGGGTGGAGCTCTTCGACCGGGGGCGGGGCTTCGGGCCCAGCGGTCATGCCACGGCGACCAGTTGGATTCGCAACGAATGCAAGATGTCGGGCTTTGCCGCTGACCAGCAGGTCAAGCTGGCTCGCCAGCTGCCGGAGCTGGAGTCGACCTCGAGGGCGCTGGCGGCGGGCGAGATCGGGATCGAGCACGCGCTGGAGATCGCCCGCGCCACCCAGGACCTAGGCCTGACGGCCGAGGGTGAGCTGCTCTCAGTGGCCAAAGAGAAGGACCCGGCCGAGGTCCGGCTGGCGGCCAGGGACCTCCGCCACCGGGTGGACGCCGACGGGATGGCCCGGCTGGCGGCGGAGCAGTACCGCAAGCGCCGGCTGCGGATCTACAACCTGGCAGATGGGATGGTGGGGATGGACGGCGCTCTGCCGCCGGAGGATGGGGCGGCGCTCCGGCTGACCATCGAGTCCCTGGCCGGGATCCCGCCCAAGGGCGACGACCGGACTCAGGAGCAGCGCAACGCAGATGCCCTTTCGGCGCTGCTGCGCCGCCAGCTGGACGCCGGCAGCCTACCCTCACTCGGCGGGCGCAAGCCCCAGCTGACGGTGGTGATCAATGCGGAGACCCTGGCTGGCCTGCCGGGGGCGCCGGCGGCCCGGCTGGAGGGCGCCGGCCCCATCAGCACCGAGACCGCCAGGCGGCTCTTGTGCCGCGGTGGGGCCAGCCTGCTGACGGTCAACGGCAAGGGCGTGGTGCTGGACCTGGGCCGCTCCAAACGCACGGCCAGCGAGGGCCAGCGGCGAGCGCTCTCGGCCAGGTACAGACACTGCTGTACTCGCGGCTGCGACCGGGAGGCACGTTTCTGCGAGCCCCACCACCTCGACCCCTGGGAACTGGGCGGAGGCACCTCGGTAGAGCGGATGGTCCTGCTCTGCTCCAAGCACCACGTGCAGGTACACGAAGGCGGCCGGCCGATGGAGGAGCCCCGGGCCGGCTGACGCGAGGCCAAGCCGCGGGCGGCCCTAGAATGATCGCCCCGTGCGACCCAGGCATCCCATGGTTCACGGCCGCCGGGCCCGCGCCTCCCAAGATCGCCTGCCCTGGACCGCCGCGATCCTGCTGGTCTTGACGGCGTCCGTGCTCTCCGGCGTAGCCGGTTCGTTCGCCTACTTCCTCCCGGCAGCGGTCCTCGCCTTCCAGGCCACGGGGCAGTCGGCGGACGTCCGATCAACGCTTTCGCCCGCCATCGGCAACCCCTCCGGGCGCCCGTCCCCCAGCCCGCCGCCCGACCCCGGCGGCGCCTTCACGGTCCTGCTCCTGGGATCCGACGACGACGACAAGTTCTACGCCGAGCACGTGCTGACGCAGTCCATGATCCTGGTCCGCGTCGACCCCAAGGCCAAGCAGGTCACCATGCTGTCGATCCCCCGCGACCTCTACGTCCCGCTTTCGGTGGGCGGCTCGGGCAAGATCGACGGCGCCTATTCCTACGGCGGCGCCGGCGCCGCCGTCGCGACCGTCCAGAACAACTTCCGCATCCACGTCGACGAGTGGTGCTGGATCGGGCTCAAGGGCCTGATCAAGCTCATCGACGAGATCGGCGGCATCGACCTGGTCACCACCCACACCGTCCTCGACGACTTCTACCCAGCAGACGTTGGAGAGGGCGACCCTTACGGCTACGAGCGGGTGGCCGTCCTCCCCGGGCCCCAGCACCTGGACGGCACCCATGCCCTGCAGTACGTGCGCTCCCGGCACGACGACCTCCGCAGCGACTTCGGCCGCTCGGAGCGGCAGCAGCAGGTGCTGCTCGCCCTGCGGGCGAAGGCCAGGATGCTCGGCCCGGCCGACATCCCCTGGCTGGCGCAGCTGCTGGCCGGCGAGGTGAAGACCAGCATGAGCGTCAGCCGCATCATCGGGCTGCTGCCGGTCGCGGGGTCGATCACCGATCCGGCCGCCGTGCGCCAGATCGTGCTCGGACCTCCCTATACGCACGGCGGCAGCGTCGACGGCCAGAGCGCGGTGATCCCGGACTGGGGCCAGATTCTCCCCCTGGTCCATCAGTACTTCCCATGAACGGCACCCTGACGCGCCCCCTGTTCGCCGTCTTCCTGGCACTCCTGGTGCTGACCCTGAGCATCACCACCTACACCTACATCGGCTCTCGTTCGCACCGCGCGCGAGTCAGGCCCGCGCCGACCACCACGGAGGTGCAGCGGCCGCTGCCCGACCGCCCTATCT
>DATGVT010000261.1:0-12831 GCA_035300005.1 Candidatus Acidiferrales bacterium | reverse complement strand
GTTGAGGTGGATCGCCAGCGCGTCGGCGCCGATCATGCGGACCGACGCGTCCAGCTGCTCCGGGCTCAGCGCCGGCTCGCGCGCCTGGTCCACCAGCTGGGCGGCGCCCAGGTTGGCGATCAGGAAAGTGGTGGGGGCCATCTCCCGCGCCACCGCGTAGGTCTGCGCCAGCTGCGAGTTGCGCAGGGCGGCGCGCTGGCTGCCGATGCCCATCGCCAGCCCGTGCCGCTCGGCGGCCCCGGCCAGGACGGCGTTGACGTCTCGGGCGGCCGCGTGACCGCCGGTCATGCCCGCGATCAGGAGCGGCGCCCGCAGCCGCCGGCCCAGGAACTCCAGGCTCAGGTCCACCTCGGCGAGGTCGGTGCGGGGCAGGGCCTGATGGACGAGGTGGACGTCGCCCCAGCCGGGTGCGGTCCGCGCGTCCACGTCATGGGTCGCCGCCACCCGCAGGTGCTCGCCCTTGCGCTGCTCGACCTCGTCGGCGGGCCGCGCCTTACTCGAAGGCACTCTCCGCCTCCAGCCGCCGGTACTCGTCCTCGGAAAGGCCCAGCCAGCCCTGGAAGACCTGCCGGTTGTGCTCCCCCAGCAGGGGCGCGCCGCGGTCCAGAACGGCGGGCGTCTCCGAGAGCAGGAAGGGCGGTCCGACCGCGAGGTAGGAGCCCAGGACCGGGTGCTCCACCGGCCTCCACACCTCCATGACCTGGAGCTGGGGATCGGCGTGGATGTCGGCCATGTCGTTGACCGGCGCCACGTGCACCTCCGCCTGCCGCAGGCGGGAAACCACCTCCTCCCGGCTCAGGCCCCGGGTCCACCGGCCCAGGTGGCGATCGATCTCCTCTTCGGCCGCCTTGCGGGCGGCGGCCGTGGCCAGATGGGGGGCGCGGGCCCACTCCGGCTCGCCCAGCGCGGTCCGCAGCCGCCGCCATTCCTGGTCGTCGTGGACGCTGATCGCGCACCAGCGCTCCTCGCCGGCGCAGGGGTAGACGCCGTGCGGCGCCGCCAGCGGATGCCGGTTCCCGTCGCGACCCGCCACCCGGCCGCTGGCGAAGAAGTCGAGCAGGACGGGGGCCAGGAACTGGAGGCCCGCCTCGTACTGAGCCAGGTCGAGGTGGCAGCCGCGTCCCGTCTGCCGCCGCTGCTCGAGCGCGGCCAGCACCGCCACGACGCCGTAGGCCACGGCGATGTAGTCGATGTAGGGACCCCAGAGCAGCGCGGGATCCCGGTCCGGCCAGCCGGTGAGGTGGAGGAACCCCGCCAGCCCGGTGAGGTGGGTGCCGAAGCCGGGATTCTGGGCGTGGGGGCCGCTCTGGCCCTGGTTGCAGGTGCTCAGCGTGACCAGGCGCGGGTTCGACCCCGCCAGCTCCTGGTGGGACAGCCCGAGGCGCTCCATCGTGCCCGGCGTGAAGTTCTCGATCACCACGTCGGCCCGGGCCGCCAGCCGCCGCGCCAGGTCGCGCCCGCCCTCCGACTTCAGGTTCAGGGTGACGCCCAGCTTGTTGTTGTGGGTGATGGCGAACATGGCCGCCCGCTCCGGCCCGGGTTGGTTCTCCTTGTAGGGAGGGTAGTTGGTCCGGAAGCCGTCCATCCGCAGCCGGCTCTCGACGTGGATCACCTCCGCCCCGTGGTCGGCCAGGTGCTTGCCGACGGCGGGCCCGGCGGCGAAGGCGCCGAACTCGAGGACACGCAGGTCCTGCAGGGCCTCAACGGTCATGCGCCTGCCTCTGCCAGGCGCTCCTGCTCGAGCACCTCTCGGTTGTGTTCGCCCAGACGAGGGGCAGGCCGTGCCAGGCGGGGCGCCCGGCCGTCGAAGCGCACGAAGCCGCTGGGCTGGCGGACCTGGGAGCCCAGGGTGGGATCGTCCAGGACCTGCCAGGCCTGGCGGGCCTGCAGCTGCGGATCCTGGGCGATCTCGGCCGCGGTCGCCACCGAGTAGCCGAGGATCCGCCTCGCCAGCGCCCCCTCCACGAACTCTCCCCTGGTCAGCGTGCGTAGAAAGGCTCCGATGGCCAACTCCAGCCTGGCCACCTGGTCGGCGGTGGCGGAGGCGACCTCGAAGTGGTCCCAGTCGATCTGCTGCAGGAACTCCGGGGCCTGGCCCCGCTCCGCCATCCAGGCCGCCAGCTGCCGGTTGGACTGCCGCCCGGTGAGCCCGCCGTAGATGGCGTAGGTCACGTAGCCGTCGCGGCAGGGCCAGATGTTGCGCACGGCGACCCCGTTCAGGTTCCGGCCGGTCAGGTAGGCGCCCGCCCGGCGCGGGCTCTCACCCAGCATCTCCCAGAAGCAGGGCGCTACCACCAGCGCGGGCAGGAGCCCGGCCTGGACGGAGGCGTCGACGTGCTGGCCGCGGCCCGTCTGCTGCCGGTGGTGGTGTGCGATCAGGGTGCCCACGGCCGCGTGCAGCGACCCCCAGCAGGCGGCCTGCGGATGCGTGATCCGCACCGGCGGCCGGTCGGGGTCACCGGCCAGCCACATGGCCCCGCTGGCCGCCATCAGCTCCAGGTCGCCGGCCGGAGCCGCCGCCTGGGGCCCGCTCTGGCCGTAGGGGGTGATGGAGGTCATGACCAGGCTCGGGTTGCGCTGGCGGAGCAGCTCCCAGCCCAGCCCGATCGACTTCAGGTATCCGGGCTTGAAGCTCTCGATCAGGAAGTGCGAGTGCGCCACCAGGTCGAGCAGGGCGCGGCGGCCGGCGTCCGCCTCCAGGTCGAGCGTTATCCCCCGCTTGCCGGAGTTGTAGGCGAGCCAGACCGCGCTGACCGTCTCGCCGGAGGCGCCCTCCACCAGCGGCGGGACCCGGCGGCCGGGGTCGCCGCCGGGGGGCTCGACCTTGACCACCGTGGCGCCCAGCTCGGCCAGGATGTGGCCGCACAGCCAGCCCAGCTCGTCGGTCAGGTCGAGCACGCGATACAGGTGCAGCGGCGCCCGCCAGGATCGCGGCTCCTCCTCGGGCATGCAGGGCTACCGGCCGGTTCTGGCCAGCGACTCCACCCAGCCCCGCATCAGGGATTTCGCCCGGCGGACCTGATCGTCGGGAAACCACTTGCTGGCGTCGACGAGGTCGATCGGGTAAACGGGCCGCATGAAGTCGCTCTCGTACCCGAAGGGCACAGTGGCGTCGATGCCCATGCCGCCCTCGAACCGGGTGTTGGAGGCCGTCCACTCCTTGTCGCCGGCGGTCATGCGCTCGGAGGGCTGGAACGTCTGCCCGATGCCGCCCGGGATCGGGTTCAGGATGTCCGTGTGCGGGTTAACGCGCGTGGTCAGCGCCCAGATGATGTCGTCCATCGAGTAGATGTCGATGTCGGTGTCCACGGCGAACGCGAGGCGCATGCCCTGGCTCATGGTCAGCGCGGCAGACAGGAAGTTGCGCTGCCAGCCCTCCTCGATCTTGTTGCGCTTCTTGACCTGGATGATGCAGCCCCCCCAGTCGGTCATGCAGAAGGGGATGTTGACGTCCTGGACGATGCCCGGCTGCAGCCGCTCGCAGAGCTCGAAGATGGCCGACTCGCGGACCGTGCTGTCGATGTTGTGGCAGTCCAGCATGTGCACGCCCAGCGCGTAGAGGACCGGCTTCAGCTCCGGCTTGCGCATGGTGATGCCGGTGACGTGGAAGGTGGGGGCCTTGTAGGCCTTGCCCATGTAGCCCGCCCACTCCGGGTGGAAGTGGTAGCGGCCCTGGGTGTCGTGATCCTCCGCCTCCTTGGTCTCGTAGCGCTTGTCCCGCGGCTTCAGGTAGCCCTCGAGCACGATTTCGGAGTCGGCCACCGCCCAGGCGTCCACGGTCCTGGCCTTCACGATCCGGACCGGGAAGCCCTGCGCGGCGCCGGCCGCCCCCAGCTCGTCGCCGCCGCGGGGCAGCACGACGTAGTCGAAGCCGCCGCCCGCGATCAGCGTGCAGGCGACCGGCACGCCGAAGCACATGGTCAGGGGGATGCCCTTCTCGCTCCGGTAGTGCTCCGTGATCACCTGCCACATGTGTGACCCGGGAGCCGACTGGAAGGTGCCGACGTTGCCCCAGCGGAAGTTCATGCGGTTGTAGCCGATGTGGCTGCCGCCGTGGAAGTACTCCCCCACCACCACGCTGTTGCCGCTGCCGACCGTGAGCTCCGACTCCAGCGCCGTGTGGCGGATGGGGACGATGTGCTGGTTGACGTCGAGGTCGTCGGTGATCACCACCTCCTGGCAGGGGGCCTCCTCCGAGGAGACGACCTGCGGCGGGATCGGGTGGGTGAGCGCCTGCGCCAGCTTCCGCGTGCGCGCCTGGGGCGTCTCCCAGCCGAAGAGCGCGTCAATGATCTCGATGTTGGCGAAGAGGTTGGTCACGACCCGGTGGTGCGGGTAGCCCTTGACCTGGTTGAAGAGCAGGGGCAGGCTGCCGTCGAGGTGCTTCTGGACGCCGGTCAGCTCGAGGTCGCCGGACACCTCGACGTCCGTCTCCAGCATCAGGCCGTGGCGGCGCATCCAGTCCAGGCTGCCGCGCAGCGAGCGGACGTCCTCCGCCGTGACGGGGGTGTCGGTGATGCTGAGCGACGAAGGGCTTTTGACCTCGAGTGCCATCAGGCGCACCTCCAGCCCTTGACCGGTCGCGCCAAGGGTACGAATATCAGACCAACGCTGGCATCTTGGCACACGGTCGCGGCGCCGTCAATTCGGGCTGAACTGCCGTGAACCGCCTCGGCCTGCCGCCCAGCCTACGCCGCCTGGCGAGGTCCTCGTCGGCCCAGACCTTCGTCGTCTTCCCGGCCTTGGTGCTGGCGGCGGAGGCCCTGCGTCGGGGCGCCTTCCCGCGCCTGGACGGCCGCTTTCTCCCCTTGCTGGCCGGCGGCTACCTGCAGTACCGGCTCTGCGGGGACTACCGCGGCCGCCGGGGCGGGGGCGGGCCCGGCTTCGACCGGCCGCCCGAGCGCCTGGTCACCACCGGCCCCTACGCCCTGACCCGCAACCCCATGTACCTCGGGCACCTGCTCTTCACCGCCGGCCTGGCCCTCTGCCTGCACTCGCCCCTGGCCTGGTGCCTGCTCCTCGAGCGCTGGGCCCGCTTCTCCCGCCGCGTCAGCCGGGACGAGGCGCGCCTGGAGCGCCTCTTCGGGGCCCGCTACCGGGCCTACCGGGCGGCCGTGCCCCGCTGGATCCCGGCCGTCTCCGGGGGGGCGCCCTCCCAGCCGGGCGCGTCCTCCCGGTACACGACCGAGTCGTAGCCGAGCAGCTTGAAGAGCCGGTTCTGGGCCCCCAGCAGCAGGGTCCTGCCGCCCTCCGCGAAGAGCTGGTGGATGGTGTTGGGCGGGATGTAGAGGAGCTCGCCCGCGCGCCAGCGCTGCTCCCGCGGCTTCCTGGCGACGCGCGCGTAGTAGCGGTCCTCGATGTCCGCCTCCACCTGCCACTCCAGCGTGCGCCCGGAGCCCTCGAGGACGTAGAAGAGCTCGTCGGCCATGTGCCAGTGGCAGGCGCTCCGGCTGCCGGCCGCGATCTCCTGCAGGAAGACGTCCACGCTGAAGAGGCGGACGTCCATATCCCGGTTGGCCAGCCACTTGACGCGGCCGTCCCGGGTCTGCTGCCAGGGCTCCTTCTTCGCGGGCACGACCTTGCGCCGGCCCTCGACGCCGGGCGTCCAGAGCCGGCTCCAGTCCTCGCGCGGGCCGAAGCGCGACTCCTCGCCGTCGGGGATCGTGCTCTCGCGCCCCTGCTGGGTCAGTCCCAGGAAGAGGTACTGGGCCTTGGCCTTGACCACCAGCGCCAGCGCCGGCTCGGTCTTGCTCCCGTTGAAGTGCTGATGGCGCGAATCGTTGTGGACCACCACCAGGTCCCCGGCCTGCCAGTCGTAGCGCTTGCGGTCGTGGATCTCGTAGCCGTGGCCCTGGAGGATGTAGAAGGCCGCCTCGTTCTGGTGGCCGTGGCCGCCGTTGGAGCCGCCGGGGTCGATGGCGACGAAGTGGGACTGGATGGACTGCGTCAGGAAGGGGTCGTCGCCGGGGGCCAGCATCCACTTGGCGCGCGAGTGGGGCGAGGCGTCTTCGTGGCCCATGGCCTTGTCGTCGCGCCAGCCGCGGGACTCCTGGTCGACCACGTGCGGCGCCTCCATGCGCGCGCGACGCGCGGCCTTCAGGTTGTACTTCTCGCCTTCCAGACCGCGGACGAAAACCCGGCCCGCCATCCTTACTCCTTGCCTTGGCGGGCCAGGGCCGGCTGCAGCCCGGCCCACCGCCCGATCAGGTCCAGGTGGATGCCGAACTGGTCCAGCACCTTGACGACGGTGTGGTCGATGAGGTCCTGCATGGTGGTGGGGCGGTGGTAGAAGCCCGGGACCGGGGGCAGGATGACCGCGCCCGCCTCCGTGGCCAGCGTCATCAGCCGCAGGTGGCCGGCGTGCAGCGGCGTCTCCCGTACCACCAGCACCAGCCGCCGCCTCTCCTTCAGGCAGACGTCGGCGGCGCGGGCGATCAGGTTGTCGGCGTAGCTGTTGGCGACCGCCGAGAGGGTCTTCATCGAGCAGGGCGCGACCACCATGCCGGAGGTGACGAAGGTCCCGCTGGCGATGGTGGCGCCGATGTCCTTCTCGTCGTGGACCACGCCCGCCAGCGCCAGCACGGAGTCGGGGTCCCGCTGCATCTCGTACTCGATGGTCTTGCGGGCGGCCGAGCTCAGGATGAGGTGGGTCTCGACGTCGGTGTGCTCGCGCAGGACCTCCAGCAACCGGACGCCGTAGTGGGGCCCGGTCGAGCCGGTGAGGCCGACGATCAGGCGCCGAGGCGGCTCCATTTCGAGGGTCAAACATACACTCCGGGTTCGCAGGGTACGAAGTTCATACCATTGCCGGGTGCGTGAGGCGATCGCCGGCTCCCGGCGTCGGGACGTCCGGCTGATCTACCTGCTGGCGGTGTTCATCACCACCAGCCAGGGGGTCCTCGAGCTCACCTTCCCCCTCGACCTGCACCGGCTCGGCTTCTCGCTGCCGCTGGTGGGGGCCGCGGTCGCCGCCCTCGGGCTGGGCCAGATCCTCTCCCGGATCCCGGGCGGCGTCTGGTACCGGCTGGCCTGGGCCAGGTGGCTGAGCGCCGCCGCCCTGGCCGCCTTCTCGCTGAGCACGATCGGACTCGCCTATGCCCAGAGCTGGCAGGTGCTGGCCGGGCTGGCCGCCGTGCACGGCTTCGCCTTCGGGCTGGTGACCACCTTCATGCTCGCCATCCTGATCGACCTCCGGCTGCCCAGGGGCCGCGTGGCGACCACGATGGCCTGGTACACCGCCGCCATCTCGGCCGGCTACGCGGTGGGCGCGCCACTCGGGGCCCAGGCCATCGTGCAGCTCGGCTACGCGCCGGCCTTCTGGGTCTCCGGCGGCACCGGCCTGGCGGCCGCCAGCCTCTGCCTGGCGCTGCGGCTCGAGGTCGGGGCCGGGGGTTCGCAGACCGCCCCCCGTCGGGCCCGGCCCCGGCTGGGCGCGCTGGGCGCGCTGCTCGGCCTGCCGCCTGGCGTCTGGCTGGCCACCCTGCTCGTCTTCTACATCAACTTCATCAGCGACCTGCTGGGTGCCTTCTTCCCCATCTACGCGGTGGGGATCGGCATCCCGATCGCCTTCATCGGCATCCTCAAGTCGGTCAACTCGCTCTCGGCGACGGGCATCCGCTTCGCGGCCGCCGCCCTCTTCCGATTCCTCGACCCCGGCCCGGTGAACCACGCCAGCGTGCTCGCGATGGCGCTGGCGGTGGTCGGCATCTCGCTCTTCAGCGGCCAGGGCTGGCTGCTGGCCCTCTTCGCCCTGATCGGCGTCAGCCGGGGCTTGATCCGGGTCACCTCGGCGACCTCGGTGGCGGAGGAGCGGGCCCTGCCCGGGGCCCACACCGGCCTGAGCTCAGGCGTGTACAACGCCGGGCTGGACGCCGGCAGCATGCTGGCGCCCCCGCTGGGCGGGGCCCTGGCGGCCGTGATCGGGATCCCGGGCAGCTTCCAGGCGGCTGCGATAGCGCTGCCGGCCTTCTACTACGGGGCCTGGCTCTGGATCCGGAGCCGTCCCGGCCGGGTCGCTCAGAGCCTCCCCGCCGCCAGCGCCGAGTAGTACTCCCAGGCGCGCTCCACGGGTCCGGTGGCCTCGATCTGCTCGGCGGCCAGGCGGCACTCGGCCTCGTCGAAGTAACGGACGCCCTCGGGCCCTGCCGCCGCGAGCGCCCGGAGCTGCAGCTCGGCCGCCTCCTCCAGGAAGCAGGCCAGGACCGTGGCCCGGTGCAGCTCCTCGGCGGCGACGTTGGCGCCGTGGCCGCGCAGCAGCATCGCCCGCCGCGGGCCGAGCAGCTCCGCCACCTCGTCGCCCAGCTCGCGGCTGCGGATCAGGCCAGGCCGCTCGTAGAGCGGGATGTCGCTCCCCAGCACCGCGCCCGAGTTGTGCAGCGGCCGCAGCGACTGGCCTAGCTGGCCGAGGACGATGCAGGCGGGCGGGTGGACGTGCACCACCGAGCCCACGTCCGGCCGCGCCGCGTAGATCCGGGCGTGGATCCAGAACTCGGTGTTGGGGGTGCCGGAGCCTTCGCGCACCTCACCCTCGCAGTCCATCAGCAGGAGGCGATCCGCGGCCGCCAGCGCGGGGCTGGCGCGGGTCGGGATCAGGAAGGTGTCGGTGCCGGGGACGCGGACGCTGACGTGGCCGAAGGCGGTGACGAGGCCGGCCCGGTGCACGATCCGGTTGGCCAGGACGAGGTCGGAGCGCAGCCCGGCGAGACTGGAGGACAATCAGACCAAAGGGTAAATCCAGATGAGCGCCCGAGCTGGCCGTCCCAAGCCCCCCGGGCTGCCGGATTCAGTGCGCCTGGGGAGCCTCGACGGCGAGGGCGCCGCCGACCGCGAGAAGCTGCTCCAGGAGCTCCGCCGCGGGCGGCCCCACGAAGACCTCCGGGACTGGCTGCGGATGGTCGACGCCATCGGCGAGCTCAAGGTCCTGGAGGGCGTGGACTGCGAGGAGAACATCGGCCGCGTGACCGAGATGCTCCACCACACCGACGAGGCGCCGGCGGTGCTCTTCGACGCCATCCCCGGCTACCCGCGCGGCTACCGGATCCTGGTCAACGCGCAGGGCGAGCGGCGGCGGCTGGCGGTCAGCCTCGGCCTCCCCGTCGACATCGGCGTCTGGGAGCTGATGGAGGAGTGGGAGCGCCGCATGGACGGCACCCAGCCGCTGGCGCACGAGTTCGTGGAGCGCGGCCCGGTCACCGAGAACGTGTTCGAGGGTGACGCGGTCGACCTGCTCAAGTTCCCCACCCCCAGGTGGCATCCGCAGGACGGCGGTCCCTACCTGGGCACCGGCGACTGCGTCCTCACCCAGGACACCGAAAGCGGCTGGATCAACATGGGCACCTACCGCGTCCAGGTCCACAGCCGCAACGAGACCGGGCTCTACATCTCACCCGGCAAGCACGGCCGCCTCCACCGCGACAAGCACTTCGAGCGGGGCGAGCCGCTGCCGGCGGTCGTGCTCTGCGGCATGGACCCCCTGCTCTTCATCGCCAGCGCCCTGGAGATGGCTCCCGGCCTGAGCGAGCTGGAGTGGGTGGGCGGGATGCGCGGGCGGCCGCTGGAGTGCATCCGCGGCAAGCACACGGGTCTCCCCATCCCGGCCCGGGCCGAGATCGCGCTGGAGGGGCTCCTCCACCCCGACCGCCTGCGCCTGGAAGGCCCGTTCGGCGAATGGACCGGCTACTACGCCTCGGCCAGCCGCGAGGAGCCGGTCTTCGAGGTCCTGGCGGTCTACCACCGGGACGACCCCGTCATCCTGGGCGTGCCGCCGGAGAAGCCGCCCTACGAGGCGCACCGCTTCCGCCAGTACCTCCGCAGCGCCAACCTGCGGCGGGAGCTGCGCCTGGCCGGGATCCCCGACGTCACCGCCGCCTGGTGCCACGGCGTGGGCGGCTGCCGGCTCTTCAACGTGGTGGCCATCAAGCAGCGCTACCCGGGGCACTCGCGCCAGGCCGGCCACGTGGCCGCCCAGTGCCGGACGGGAGCCTACCTGGGACGGATCACGGTCGTGGTCGACGAAGACATCGACGTCTCCGACCTGGACGAGGTGATCTGGGCGATCTGCACCCGCTCGGATCCGGAGCGCTCCTTCGACATCATCAAGCGCGCCTGGAGCGGGCCCCTCGACCCCGCCATCCAGCCCGGCCTGAAAGGGTTCAACTCGCGGGTGGTGATCGACGCCACCCGGCCCTGGGAGTGGCGGGAGGAGTTCCCGCCCGCCATCGGCCCGGAGCCGGAGGAGAAGCGGATCACCCGCGACCGCTGGTCCTGGATCCTTTCGTAGGGGCGGGACATGTCCCGCCCTGGAGCTAGATCAGCTGGCCCTGTCGCCGCAGCGTTCCAGCGCCATGGTTGCTCGAATACCGCTCCAGCGCGGCGAATGAAGGCGCGACTTTTGCGGCCTGACCCCTTGACCCCCACAGGACCTTGACGGCCCCTGTGGGCCGCGCATAATCCCGCCAGCGCCTGAGGTCGGAGTGGTTGTGGGGGACCTGGGATGAGCCTGAAAGGCCTCGTCTGCAAGCTCGGCATCGCCGCGGCCGCCGCGTTGCTTCTCTCCGCCGGCGGTCCAGGGTCCAGCCACCCCGCTCACGCCATGGTCTCGCCACCGAAGGGCGTCTTCCCCGCCCTCCTCGACCGCAACGTCGGCTCCGTGGTCAGCCCCATCCGCGTCCACAACTTCTACTGGGACACTGCCTGGGACGCCGACAACCCCGGCCTGTCGATGGCCAGCATCGACGCGGCCACGACAGCCATGCTCGCCGGCACTTACACCAGCTCGCTAGCCCAGTACGGCATCACCGGCCCCCACGCCTTCACTCTGTCGCACCAAGCCACCGCGGGCTGCGGCGGCACGCCCGGGGCGACCGTCAACTACTTCGACATCAGCGGCTTCGTGCTCTGCATGAAGCATGCGTTCGGGCTGGGTGGCGCGGACGCCACCAACATCTACATGGTCTACGTCCCGCGCAGCACCGGGTTCAGCATGCTCGGGATCACGTCCTGCAACGCCGCTACCGGCGCCGCCGGCTTCGGCGGCTTCCACTTCCAGACCCTGCCCAGCATCGTCCCGCCAGACCTACCCCAGATCTTCGGCATCACCTTCACCCAGTGCTCGAGCAACCTGGACGGAACCACGGTCACCGGCTCGCACGAGATGGTCGAGGCCGCCACCGACCCCCTGCCGCCCTTCGACTGGATCGACAACAACGCCCTGACCTCGATCTCGTTCCCAGGCGTCATGAGCCTCTTTACGACGGGCGAAGCGGCCGACATCTGCTCGACCGCACCCGGCGCCCCGATCGGCATGCCGACCGCGGCCTTCCCGCGCATCCCCAGCGGCATCCCCACCCCCACGAGCTTCGCCGTCGCCTACTACTGGTCGAACGCGGCCGGCGCCTGCGTGCCGCTGCCGCACACGATCACGCTGGCCCAGACCGGGCTGCCCTTCGCCAGCACCGCCACCTTCGACGGCCTCGGCAGGCCGCTGCCTTTCAGCACCCTGGTCGCCGACGGGACCTTCCACAGCTTCAGCTTCCCGTCCCCGGTGCCCGACCTGGTCAATCCGGCAGGCATCCGCTACGTGACCACCGCGGCCGCCTTCGCCGGCACGGTCACCGGCAACATCAGCCGTACAGCCGTATATACGACTCAGTTCAGGACCAACTTCGTCCAGTTCGGCATCCCCAGCGCGGTGCCCTGGTCGGTGACCGTGAACGGCGTCACCCACAGCGGGCCCTTCAACGACTGGTTCGACAGCGGCTCCGCGGTCAGCTTCGCCTACCAGGACCCGGTGCCGGGATCGACCCCCGGACGGCGGTTCGTGCTGATCGGCACCTCGGTCGCCTCGCCGTTCACGGCCAGCGCCCCCACCACCGTGGTCGGCACCTACAAGCTCCAGCTCTTCGTCCTCTTCGACCAGGTCGGCATCCCCGGCGGCGTGCCCTGGATGGTTACCGTCAACGGGACCAGCCACGCCGGCCCCTTCAGCGACTGGTTCGACGACGGCACCACCTTCGTCTTCGCCTACCAGGACCCGGTGCCCGACCTGGCGCCCGGGACCCGCTACCACCTGACCGGCACCAACGTCCCCTCGCCGGTGATGATCACTATCCCGTTCACCGTCCTGGCCACCTATGAGACGCAGCACCTGCTCAGGGTCGGCACCAGCGGCCTGGGTGCGACCTTCACGCACGTCTTCAACGGGCTGACCCTGCTCGGCCTGGCCAACGACACCACGCCGGTGGCCGTCTGGCTGGTCCACGGCACCGCACTCAACCTCAGCGTCGACAACCCGGTCAGCGGGCCGGGCGGAACCCAGTTCGTGTTCCAGGGCTTCCTGCCGGCGCCGCCCGCCGTGCTCAACGCACCCTTCTCGACCATCGCCGAGTACGCGACGCTGGCTCAGATGATCGCCGACGCCCTGGCCGGCGGGGGCATCCACGGCCCCGGCGCCCACGGCATCGCCAACTCCCTGACCCACAAGATCCAGAACGCTCAGCGCGACATCGCGCGGGACCACCTGCGGGCTGCCCTGGGCGAGCTGAGGGCGTTCGTCCACGAGGTCGAGGCCCAATCCGGGAACAAGATCACCCCCGGCACCGCCCGGACGCTGGAACTGGCCGCGCTCAACATCTTCCACGAGATCGTCTGCCGGGCCTTGGCCGAGGGCCAGATCATGCCCGCGCAGGCCGCGCGTGATTACGCCTGGTACGCGAGCCAGGTGACGAGGCTGGGAGGGACGCCTCTGCCGCCCTGCTGAGCAGGACCAGTGCGAGAAGTGTAGGGGCGGGACACGTCCCGCCCTGTTAAGGGGCTGACGTCGGCTTCTCTACG
>DATGVT010000260.1:0-3862 GCA_035300005.1 Candidatus Acidiferrales bacterium | reverse complement strand
CCTGGACATAGGCGACCACCATCTCGCGCGGGATGTAGTCGGTGTAGGGGACGTTGACGCCGAGCTTCAACGGTCCGAGTGTAGATCGGTGCGAGGCGTAACCCGCGTCCCCTCCCTACCCTCCGCGAGAGGGGAGGGTCGCGCCAGCTAGTCGACCAGCGTGTTGGCCTGGGCGATCCGGGCGAACTGCCGCCCGGAGGGCTTGACCGTCCTCTCCAGCGTCTTGCGGTCGACCTCGATCAGCCCGAACTTCAACGAGTAGCCCTTGCCCCACTCGAAGTTGTCGGTGTCCGTCCAGTGGAAGTAGCCCCGCACGTCCACCCCGTCGGCGATCCCCAGCAGCACCTGCTCCAGGATGTCCCTGAGGTACTGGCTTCGCGTCGCGTCGTCGGAGGCGGCGATCCCGTTCTCGGTGATGTAGACCGGCTTGCCCCGCGCCCTGACCTCGTTGAGGACCTCCCGCATCCAGGGCGGGTTGACCGCATATCCGAACTCCGAGACCGTCAGGTGGGGCGGGTTGAAGTGCCGCATGAACTGCTCGTTCGGGCGCCGGGGGTCGAAGGCGACCAGCTCACCCGAGTAGTGGTTGATGCCGATGTAGTCGCAGCTGGCGTCGTAGAGCCTCTGCAGGCGGCCGGGGCCGATCGGCCAGCGGTCCATCACGCCCTGGGCGGCCGCCGCCGCCAGCCGGTGCCGCCGCTTGCGCGGGTCGGCCGGCAGCATCAGGTACTTGTTGTGGGCGAGGCCGACCGGGATGTCCGGCCAGCGCTGCTTCAGCAGCCGATAGGCCCGCTCGTGGGCCTGGCGCATGTTCGCGAGCACCCGGTACATACCGGGCAGGTCGCCCTTGCGCCCGGGCGGGAACTCGCCCTTCAGCCAGCCGTGGTACGCGTAGATGCAGGGCTCGTTGATGGTGCACCACCAGCTGACCAGGTCCCCCAGCTCGTCGCCGGCCCGGCGCACGAAGCGGAGGAAGGCGTCCGCCGACCCCGGCGCCGCCCAGCCGCCCCGGCGGGTGAACCAGAGGGGGCTCGTGAAGTGGTGGAGCGTGACCATCGGCGGCAGGCCCTGCTCGCGCAGCTCGCCCAGGACGTCGCGATAGTGCCGCAGCTGGCGGCTGTCGAACTCCCCCTCCGAGGGCTCGATCCGCGACCACTCGACGGAGAGGCGGTGGGCATTGTTGTTCAGCTCGCGCAGGAGCTGGAAGTCCTCCCGGTAGCGGTGGTAGTTGTCGCAGGCGATCCCGGAGACGTCGCCGTTCCTGATGTGGCCGGGCTGCTGCTCGAACTCCCACCAGTCGTTGTTGCGGTTGTCGCCCTCCACCTGGTGGGCGGCGGACGCGGTCGCCCACAGGAAGCCGTTCGGAAACCGGCGTTCGGTCACGCCGCCGGCCGCGCCGGGACCTCCACCATCGGCGGCCGCTCGTAGTCCCACCTGACCGGGATCTCGCCCTCCAGCTCCACCCGCAGGACCCCCGCCCGGTCGAACTGCTTTCGGTACAGCTCCCGCTCGCTCTGGGCCCTGCCCTCGAGCAGGACCCAGGCCGCCTGCAGCGGGTCGGCGTGGCCGATGCAGGCGGCGGCGCCGCCCGGCAGCTCCCGCGCCAGCTGGCGCACCACCTCCAGCACCCGCCCTCCCATCTCGGCGACCGTCTCGTCGCCCGGCAGCAGCCCGCGACGCGCCTTGTGAACGAACCAGAGCGGCCGGCGGATGGGGACCTGCCAGTAGGGCACGCCCTGCAGGTAGCGGCTGAAGTCGGCCTCGCGCAGCCGGGGGTCCGCCACCAGGGGCAGGGGGCCCTCGAGCTGGGCGGCGATCAGCCGCGCCGTCTCCGCCGCCCTCTCCTGCGGGCTGTGCACGATGCGCTGCAGCCCGGCTCGCCGCAGGCGCTCGCCGAGGGCCGTCGCCTGGACCCGGCCGCGGGCGCTGAGGGGAAACCCGGGCAGCTGCCCGTAGAGCACGCGGCCCGGGTTCTCGACGTCGGCGTGGCGGACCAGGAGGACGCGGGTCAGCGACACGTCCGCGAATGCTACGGCTAGTGTCCCGAGTCAGAAGTTCGCTCGAAATTCATCGGCCTCAGCGGCCGGGCGCCTTGGGCGCTGATGCCTGCGTTAGGGGGCCCGGCGCTCGTCGTCACCCATCTGCCGATGGGCTCCTCCTGCCGCCACCCCTGCCTTGGCACCGGCCGCCGATGCCGCGACTTTCGCACCGAACCCCCGACTCAGGACACTCGGCTGGTAGTGGCGCGCCTAGTGGGGCAGGGCGAAGGCGGTGGTCCGGTTGGGGCCGGACCCACGGCCGTTCTGGAGGGCCTGGAAACCCTGGTCGATGAGGTCCTGGGGACCGATTCGCTCGTGGTGCACGGTCGCGATGCCGACGCTCACCGTCAGCCGCTGCCAGTTGCCGCCGGACTGGAAGTCGTGCGACGCCACCGAGCGCCGGATCTTGTCCGCCGCCAGCAGCGCCCCCGCCTCGTCTGTCTCCGGCAGCACCATGACGAAATGCGGTGGGCCCTCCGCCTCCAGGAAGCCGACGGTGTCCACGTCGCGCACGGACCTGACCAGGGTGTCGGCCAGCTCCTTCAGGAGCTGGTTGAGCTGGGCCGCGCTCATCTCGCGGTGGATTGACTCGGCGTGGTCGGCCTCGACCACCAGCACCGACAGCGCACGCTTGTAGCGCACGGCCCGGTTGGCCTCCTGGCCGATCACCGCCTGCATGAAAACCGCGTTGAAGAGCCCGGTCGTGGCGTCGACCACGTAGAGGGCGCCGGTGGTGCGATCGCCCAGGTTGGTTCCACAGTTGGGGCAAAACTTCCAGCCGTCCTGGACCTGGAACTCGCAGTTCCAGCAGACTGACATCCCGGGGATTCTAGTGGACGGTGGCAGCGATTTTCGAGAGGAAGCCGGCGCTCCAGGCCGGCGAGGCCAAGGAAGGGGCGGCGATAGGAGGAGCGCATCTGAAGATGCGTGACGACGAAACGCCCGGCCCCCTTGCATGGGGGTCCCCGCTTGCGGGGAATGCTGCGCAGGCATCGGCGCCGTTCAGGGCGCTCGCCGGAGATGGAGCGGCGGAGGCTCCGAAAAGCCGCTGACACCGGCCACGAGCGAGTAATTCAGTGCAGGACGACCTTTTCGGCGCCGGCCGGGCGGAACCCGATGAGCGCGCGCCCCTGGCCGCCCGCCTCCGGCCCGCCCGTTTCGAGGAGATGGTCGGCCAGGAGGAGGTCGTGCGCGTGCTCCGGGAGCTGGCCCAGAGCGGCCGCCTGCCCTCGGTGGTGCTGTGGGGACCGCCCGGCAGCGGCAAGACGACCCTGGCCTTCCTGCTGGCGCGGGCAACCGGCGCCCGCCTGCACAGCCTCTCCGCCGTCAGCGCCGGCGTCGCCGACCTGCGCAAGGTGGTCGCGGAGGCCAGGCAGAACCGCCGAATCGGCCGCTGGACCATCCTCTTCATAGACGAGCTGCACCGCTTCAACAAGGCGCAGCAGGACGCCATCCTGCCCCACGTCGAGGACGGCACCCTGACCCTGATCGGGGCCACGACCGAGAACCCGAGCTTCGAGGTGATCTCCCCCCTCCTCTCCCGGAGCCGCGTCTTCCGCCTGGAGGAGCTGACCGAGGAGCAGCTGCGCCAGGTCGTGGAGCGCGGGCGCGCCGAGCTCCAGGTCGAGCTGAGCCCGGAGGCGGCGGCCGGCCTGCTGGAGGGGGCGCGGGGAGACGCCCGGGTGGCGCTGAACGGGCTCGAGGTGGCGGCCACGCTGGCCGCCGGGGGCCGGGTTGAGCTGACCCACGTGGAGCAGGCCCTCCAGGAGCGGCACCTCCTCTACGACCGCGCCGGCGACCAGCACTACGACATCGTCTCCGCC
>DATGVT010000259.1:0-4574 GCA_035300005.1 Candidatus Acidiferrales bacterium | reverse complement strand
AGACCGGGGTCGAGATCTTCAGCCCGAGCGCGCTGGCGGCCCAGCCGAGGTGGGTCTCCAGGACCTGGCCCAGGTTCATCCGGCTGGGCACGCCCAGCGGGTTGAGCACGATCTGGACCGGGGTGCCGTCGGGCAGGAAGGGCATGTCGTGGACCGGCAGGATGCGGCTGACGACGCCCTTGTTGCCGTGGCGCCCGGCCATCTTGTCGCCGGAGCTGATCTTGCGCTTCTGGGCGACGTAGATCCGGACCAGCTGGTTGACCCCCGGGCTGAGCTCGTCCTTGTTGTCCCGGCTGAAGATCTTGACGTCGACCACGATGCCGCGCTCCCCGTGGGGGACCCGCAGTGAGGAGTCGCGCACCTCGCGCGCCTTCTCGCCGAAGATCGCGCGCAGCAGGCGCTCCTCGGCCGAGAGCTCGGTCTCGCCCTTGGGTGTGATCTTGCCGACCAGGATGTCCTGGGGGATGACCTCGGCGCCGATGTAGATGATGCCCCGCTCGTCCAGGTTGCGGAGCGCGTCGTCGGCGACGTTGGGGATGTCCCGGGTGATTTCCTCCGGGCCCAGCTTGGTCTCCCGCGCCTCGATCTCGAACTCCTCGATGTGGATCGAGGTGTACTTGTCCTCCCGGACCACCGACTCCGAGAGCAGGATGGCGTCCTCGAAGTTGTAGCCCTCCCAGGGCATGAAGGCGACCAGCACGTTGCGGCCGAGCGCCATCTCGCCGTCCTCGATGGCGGGGCCGTCGGCCAGGATGTCCCCCACCGCGACGTGGTCCCCCGGCTTCACCCGCACCCGGTGGTTGAGGCAGGTGCCCTGGTTGGAGCGGTAGAACTTCTGCAGCGGGTAGCGCTTGTCGGGGCCGCCGCCGTCGGGCTTGACCACGATCTCGAAGATCGGGTTGGCGTGGACGACCCGGATGTCCTTGGGGTTGGCCGAGTCGACCACCGTCCCGGCGACGTCGGCGATGATCATCTCGCCGGAGTCCTTGGCGGCGTAGTACTCGACGCCGGTGCCGACCAGCGGCGCCTCGGTGACCAGCAGGGGCACCGCCTGCCGCTGCATGTTGGCCCCCATCAGGGCGCGGTTGGCGTCGTCGTGCTCCAGGAAGGGGATCATGGCCGTCGCCACCGAGACGATCTGCTTCGGCGAGACGTCCATGTACTGGATGTTGTGCACGTCCTCGAGCGCGAAGTGGCCGCGCGAGCGCGCCGGCACCCGAGCCTCCACGAAGGTGTTGTCGTCCTTGAGGGCGGCGTTGGCCTGGGCGATTCCGAACATGTCCTCCTCGTCCGCCGAGAGGTACTCGACCTCGTCCGAGACCCAGGGCACCACGTCGACGGTGCTCACGCCGGCCTTTTGCAGCTTCTTCAGCTCGCCGGTCTGGATCGCGGTCCCGGCGGCCAGGACCTCCTTGCCCTTGCCGTACACCGCCGGGCGGCGCAGGACCCGACCGAGCAGCCGGCTCTGGTTGTCCTTGACCACCGCCAGCCGGTTGTAGACGCGGCGGAAGGGGGTCTCGATGAAGCCGTACTGGTTGACCTTGGCGTAGGTGGCCAGGTTGCCGATCAGGCCGATGTTCGGGCCCTCGGGCGTCTCGATCGGGCAGATGCGGCCGTAGTGGCTGTGGTGGACGTCGCGCACGTCGAAGCCCGCCCGCTCGCGGCTGAGGCCGCCCGGACCCAGCGCCGACAGCCGGCGCTTATGGGTCAGCTCGGCCAGGGGGTTGTTCTGGTCCATGAACTGCGAGAGCTGGCTGGAGCCGAAGAACTCCTTGATGGCGGCCACCACCGGCCGGGCGTTGATCAGCGAGGCGGCGGTGACCGTGTGGGGGTCGGAGATGGTCATCCGCTCCTTGATGATCCGCTCCATGCGGATCAGGCCCATCCGGAACTGGTTCTGCAGCAGCTCGCCCACCGCGCGCACGCGGCGGTTGCCCAGGTGGTCGATGTCGTCCGGGACCTGGCGGTCGCGGGCCGCGTTGTTGAGCTCGATCAGCTTGCGGATGATGGCGATGAAGTCGCCCTTCTCCAGGATCCGCAGCTCGCGCTGGCGGACGCGCTCCTGGATGTCCTCCCGGTCCCGGCCCAGCCGCTTGTCGACCTTGTAGCGGCCGACGCGCCCGAGGTCGAACCGGCGGGGGTTGAAGAAGAGGCTCTGCAGCAGGTTGCGCGCGTTGTCCACCGAGGGCGGGTCCCCGGGCCGGACGCGGCGGTAGAGCTCCAGCAGGGCGTCCTCGGGCTTGACGGTGGCGTCCTTGTCCAGGGTCGACTCCAGGTAGCGGTGCTCGGGGTTGTTGTCGACGTCGCCGAAGAGCTCCATCAGGGAGCGCTTCTGGGCCTCGCGGTCGCTCTCGGTGCCCTTCAGCTGCGGCAGCTCGAGGGCCTTCAGGAGGACGCTCACCGGCACCTTGCGCTTGCGGTCGATCTTGACCGTGAGCAGGTCCTTGGCCGAGGTCTCGATCTCCAGCCAGGCGCCGCGGTTGGGGATGAGCTTGGCTCCGAACAGCTTGCGGCCGGTGTTGGGGTCCTCGGCGGCCGTGAAGTAGACGCCGGGCGAGCGCACCAGCTGGGAGACGACCACCCGCTCGGTGCCGTTGACGATGAAGGTCCCCTCCTCGGTCATCATGGCGAAGTCGCCCATGTAGACCTCGGACTCCTTGATCTCGCCGGTCTCCTTGATGGTCAGGCGGGTGCGGATCCGCAGTGGGGCGGAATAGGTCATGTCCCGGTTGCGGCACTCCTCGACCGAGAACTTGGGCTGGCCGAAGTCGTAGTCGAGGAACTTGAGCTCGAAGTTCTTGCCGGTGTAGTCCGTGATAGGGTTGATCTCGTCGAACAGCTCCCGTAGACCCTCGTCCCGGAACCAGGTGAAGGACTCGATCTGGGTGGCGATCAGGTCCTTCAGCTCAACCAGGTTCGGGATGCGACCGAAGTTGAGGCGCGAGGGGGCTCTCATCTCTGAGATCATCAGCAGGCTCTCCTTGGAGGCAAAAGGGCGCGCTTAGATAAAGGGTGAGATCAGCGGCCCGGCGTGCACGAACGGCGAGTATATCACCTATTCAACCCAGGTCGAGACGCCTTGAAACCTGATTGGGCGGCTCTGCGGGCCGAGTTCCCTCTCCTTGACCGTTACGTCTATCTGAACGCCTGCTCCCTGGGTCCTCTTCCCCGCCGCGGGCGGGCCGCCCTGGAGGAGTACGCCCGGATCTGGGACGAGCTGGGGACGCCGGTCTGGTACAGCCACTGGCTGCCGGCCCTGGACCGGCTCCGGGCCCGGCTGGGGGAGCTGCTGCACGCGCCGGCCGGCTCGCTGGCGATCGCCCCCTCGGTCTCGGTGGCGCTGACGACCATGGCCTCCGCTCTGCCGATGCCGCCGGGGCGCCGCAAGGTCCTGATCGGGTGGCTGGACTTCCCCACCATCGGCCACCAGTGGCTCTCGCGGCCGGACCTCGAGGTGGAGTTCGTGCCCTCGCCGGACGGGGTGACCGTGCCACCGGAGGCGTTCGCCGAGCGGCTGGACGAATCGGTCGGGCTGGTGGCGACCACCCACCTCTTCTACACGACCGGCTGGATCCAGGATGTGCGGGCGCTGGCCGGCCTCTGCCGGGGCACCGGAGCCAGGCTCCTGGTCGACGGCTACCAGACCGTGGGCTGCTTGCCGGTGGACGTCGGCGAGCTGGACTGCGACGTCTTCGTGGGTGGCTGCCTGAAGTGGCTGTCGGGCGGGCCGGGCACTGCCTTCATCTACGTGAGGCCCTCGCTGATCCCGTCTCTCCGGCCCCAGGGCACCGGCTGGTTCGCCACCCGCGACCCCTTCTCATTCACGCTCGAAAAGCTGGATTTCGCCCCCGACGCCCGGCGCTTCGAGACCGGGACCTGGGCCGTCCCCGCGCACTACGCGGCCCTGGCCGCCCTGGAGCTGGTGCTGGAGGTGGGGGTGGAGAACATCTGCGAGCGGCTGCGCGACTTCACCGACCGGATCCTGGTGCGCTGTGAGGCGGCCGGGATCCGGACCTTCACGCCGCGGGAGCGGTCGCGGCGGTGTGGGGTGGTGACGCTGGAGTCGCAGCGGCCGGGCGACGTGGAGGCGCGCCTGCACCAGGCGGGAGTGATCGTGGACTCGCGCCCAGGGCGGGTGCGGCTCTCCCCGCACTGGTGCCTCACCGAGGCCGAGCTGGAGCGGGGGCTGGACCTGGTCGAGAAGGAGCTGCTGGTCCGGGCCTAGGTCACCGTCACCGACGGTGAGACGCCGTCGGTGAAGCCAGCCGCCTTGGCGATGACGTTGTAGGTCCCGGTCGCGGTCGGCGAACTGATCGAGGCCGCGCTGCTCTGGCTGGCGTTGGCCAGGATAGTAGCCGTCGTCGGGCTCACTGAGACGATGCCGGCCGTCGCCGAGCTGACGCTGAAGGTGACCGTGACGTTGGCGTTGGCCACGTCGCAGGTGCCGCAGCCCGGTGTGTAGAGGTTCACGGTGAAGGAATTGGCCGGGTCACCCACCTTGCGGCTGGTGGTCACGCCCGAGAAGGAGAAGGTCGGGACCACGATATTCATGTTCGCCGTGCCGCTGGTCCAGC
>DATGVT010000258.1:0-1532 GCA_035300005.1 Candidatus Acidiferrales bacterium | reverse complement strand
GGTCGTTTCATTCCAGCGGAGGTTGAGCGCCTGCTGGCGCGCGCTCGAGAACCGCGTGAATTCGGCGATCGCTCGTTTGAGCTCATCCTCCCGCAGCACCCGGTCCTGGGCATCGTTGCGAAGCCGGTCGATGACCAGCTTGTGGGTGGCGTCGATCATGCTCCGAACACTCTCCACCAGCGAGCGCATGTTGTCGGGCTCGTCGGGTTTGAGGACGCGTGACTCGGCGTCCCGCAGCGCCTTATCGGCCTGGGCGCCGCTCCGGTCAGCCTGGCTGTATTGCTCCATCCGCATCGCATTCAGCATGTCGTTCTCTTTGAGCGTCGCCTCAAAGACGCCGCGCCCGACCAACTCCTGGTCGACCGCCGCGGTGAGCACCTGCTCGGCCTGTCCCAGGCCATCAAGGGTGGCTTGCGCCCGCTGGCGGGCAGCTGTGAGCTGGCTGCTCTTGCCGAGCGCCACCGGACCCAACCAGCCGAGGGCATCGGCCGCCGTCTTCAGCCGGGTGCCGTCGGCCTTGACTTCGGCTAGCGCGTCGCGGTACAGGCTCAGGCGCCGCTCCGACTCGGTCCTGATGGCCCCCGGGTCCTGCGACTGGTTGGGATCGATCGGGCTGAGGAAGAGCGCCATGGCGGCGTCGACGGTTGCCTGGTGCGAGCTCGCCGTACTGAGCGCCTGGTCTGCGGCACCCAGCTCCGCCTGGGCCCAGATCGAAACCAGGCCGATCAGGAGGATCAGGATCACGGTCCCGCCGCCGATCAGCCGAGCTTTTCGACCTAGCTCGAATGCGCTGGCTCGAGCTTGCCTACGGGGCGCCGGGCGAGCGATCGGGGCGCTGCCTCGCGTTCCCACGCGTGCTCGCCGCTTCCTTCGGACCGTTTGGCCGGGCATCTCTGACTACTCGCATCTCGCCCGCTGGTAGCGAACCATCGCCGAGCCATGGCTCAGTTCACAAAGCTTTACCGATGCGTGGCCGCCCCAGAGCAGGGGGTGCTTCCCGATCTGGAGTCTCACTCCGCTGGCGGGGATGGCTGGGAGGGGTATTGGCAACCAATCAGGGGCAGTTCTGGTGGGTGGCCACGTTGCAAGAGATGTTCTGGTAGGTGTTCTTGAGCTGGTTCCCCAGCAGGATCACGGCCAGGATCACGACCACGACAATCAGGGAGAGGATCAGCGAATACTCCACCAGGCCCTGGCCCCGGCGCGTGCGTAGGTAACCCATCGCTCCAGGTGTGTAAACGAGGGCGCGACCAGAGGCTTTCTAATCCACCCAGACCACTCTGCTACGGCCGCGGCCGTACTCACTGACAGTGATATTTATGCCCGTGGAGGGTCGCCGTGGCGCCGCCCGGACACGTGTATGGGCTCGAAGCTCCCGGGTCGCTGGGGTCGGCGATTGCTTCCTGGATGTCCTGAAAGGTCAGGTTCACCTCGTTGCCGGTGGCCGCCAGCGTGAGGATCGCCATCAGGGCGACCAAAACCAGGATCAGGGCAAATTCGACCATCCCCTGGCCCTGGCGTCTGGCTAGCTT
>DATGVT010000257.1:0-6673 GCA_035300005.1 Candidatus Acidiferrales bacterium | reverse complement strand
CCCTGGTAGACGTCCGGCGTCCACATGTGGAAGGGCGCCGCCGAGACCTTGAAGGCGAATCCCACGCCCATCAGCAGGATCCCGAGCAGGACCAGGGGGTTGGCGGCCTCGGCGGCGGTGGCCCGCTGGGCGATCTGGTGGAGGAGGGTAGAGCCGGTGGCGCCGTAGACGAGCGCCATCCCGTAGAGTACGAACGCGGAGGCGAAGCCACCCACCAGCAGGTACTTGGCCGCCGCCTCCTGCGAGGACCGGGCGCGGCGGTCCCAGCCGCACATCACGTAGAGCGCGATCGAGAGCAGCTCCAGGCCCAGGAAGACGGTCACCAGCGAGGTGGCCGAACCCATCACCATCATGCCGGCCACCGCCGCCAGCGTGAGGACGTGGAACTCGGCCTCCAGGAAGCGGCGCCGGCGCAGGTAGGTGTGGGCCGCGGCCACCGTCAGCACGCCCAGCACGGCGAAGAGCCCCTCGAAGAAGATGGCGAACTTGTCTCCGGTGGCGAAGCCGAAGTAGGCGGAGTGGCCGGCGGGTCCGAACCAGCGGAAGATGGCGACGCCGGCGGCCACGGTCAGCCCGGCCGCCGCCACCACCGCCACCGCCTGGCCCCGGGCGCGGGGCGGCAGGAGCAGGTCGATCAGGATCGCGAGCACCAGGGTGACGACCACCGCCACCAGCGGCGCGACCTGGTCCAGGTCGGCCAGCGCCTGGCCGGCGCTGTAGCTGAAGGGCGCCGCCAGCGTCACTGCCACGGCGGGTGCGCCACGGCGTCCAGGGCGCGGGTGATCACGTACGGGTAAAGGCCGAGCACGAACATCAGCCCCACCAGGGGCGCCAGCAGGGCCAGCTCCGACCCCCGGAGGTCGAGCCGGGGCTGGCTCTCCTGCGCCCGCACGCTCTCGCCCTGCATCGCGCCCTGGAAGAGACGGAGCATGTAGACGGGGGCCAGCACCAGCCCGGCGCAGGCGGCGACCGCCAGGGACGGCGAGAGCTGCCAGGCTCCGAGCAGGATCATGAACTCGCCCACGAAGCTGTTCAGGCCGGGCAGGCCGAGGGCGGCCAGGGTGACCACCATGAAGACGCCCGCCAGCACCGGCATCCGCGGCGCCAGCCCGCCCAGGCGGCCGCGGTCCCGGCTCCCCAGCCGGACCTCCAGCCAGCCCACGATCAGGAAGAGGGCGGGCACGATCAGGCCGTGGTTGACCATCTGCACCACGGCGCCCTGCTGGCCCTGCACGTTCAGGGCGAAGATGCCCAGCACGATGAAGCCCAGGTGGCTGATCGAGGAGTAGGCGATCAGCGCCTTCAGGTCGCGCTGCGTGAGCGCCAGCAGCGCGCCCCAGACGATCCCGGCCACCGCCAACACCGGCAGCACGGCGTTCCAGTCCCACCAGCCGACCGGGTGGCGGAAGAGCGGGACCAGGATGCGCAGCATCGCGTAGGCGCCGGTCTTGCCCATCACGCCGGCGAAGGTGACCAGGAGCGGCACCGGCGCCGAGAGGTAGGCATCGGGGAGCCAGCTGTGGAAGGGGAACACAGGGGTCTTGATCGCGAAGGCGATCGCGAACAGGAAGAAGAGGCCGAACTGGATCGTGGGCGCGGGCGGGTTCTGCAGCAGGTAGGTCAGGTCGAAGGAGCGCTGGCCCGTGTAGGCGTACTCGGCCACCACCCCGACCAGCATCAGCAGCGATCCGAAGAGCGTGAAGAGGACGAACTTCAGCGCCGCCCGGCCCGGCCGTTCCGCCGTGCCCCAGCGCCAGAGCAAGAAGTAGGCGGGGATCAGCATCGCCTCCCAGAAGACGTAGAAGAGGACCAGGTCGACGGCCAGGAAGACGCCCGCCATGCCGCCTGCCATCAGCAGCAGGAGGCCGATGAAGCGGCTCTCGCCGGGAAGGTCGAGGGGCGTCGCCAGCACCGCGATCAGGGTCAGGAAGGCGTTCAGGACCAGGAGCCAGAGGCTGATGCCGTCCACGCCCAGCCGGTAGCTGACGTGGTAGTGCGGCACCCAGGCCACGCGTTCCGCGAACTGGTAGCCGTGGTGGCCGGGGTCGAAGAGATAGGCCAGGTAGAGGCTGTAGGCGAGGGCGGCCAGCGCGACCAGGACGCCCAGCCAGCGGCCGAAGCGGCGCGGCAGCAGCGTGACCGCGACCCCGCCCAGGGCCGGCACCAGCCAGACGGCGGTCAGGCTCATGGGAATCGCGCTCATCCGTACGCCCGCCAGAGGATCACGGCGGCCGCCACCAGCGCGCCGCCGACGATGACCAGCACGTAGTTGCGCAGGTAGCCGCTCTGGGTCAGCGAGAGCCCGCCGGCGGCACCCTCGGTGGTGTGGGCGACGCCGATCACCGCGCCGTCTATCAGCGGCCGGTCGACGTAGCGCTCGCTGGCCGCCGCGGTCCAGTCCAGCGGCCGCACGAACAGCTGGTCGTAGACCTCGTCGAACCAGTACTTGCGCTCCAGCGCGGTCTGCAGCCAGGCCAGGCGGCGGCGCCAGGCGGCGGGGTCGTAGCGCGCCCGTGCCCCGTAGAACGAGGCGGCCAGGAAGAAGGTGAACCCGGCCAGCAGCACGGTGGCCGCCGTGGGCAGGTACTCGAGGTCACGCGGCTCCCAGGGCAGCGGACCGACCACCGAGGCCAGGTAGTCCTCCACCAGCTTCCAGCCCGGGTGGAAGCCGGCGTTGACCTGGACGACGCCGCCGATGGTGGAGAGGACCGCGAGGATGGCGACCGGCACCAGCATCACCGGCGGCGCTTCGTGCGGGTGCTCGACCGGCCGCTCGGGCGAGGGCCGGCCGGTGAATGCGAGCCACCACATGCGGCCGGTGTAGAAGCCGGTCAGCAGCGCGGTCACGAACCCGATCGACCAGCAGACCATGGCCACCGGCTCGAACTTGCTGAAGGCGTCCCCCAGCACCAGCTCCTTGGACCAGAAGCCGACGAAGGGGATGATGCCGGCCAGCGAGAGAGCCCCCACCAGCATGAACACCGAGGTCGCCCGCATCTGGTTCCAGAGCCCACCGAACCTGCGCATGTCCTGCTCGTCGTGCAGGGCGTGGATGACGTTGCCGGCGGCCATGAAGAGCAGGGCCTTGAAGAACGCGTGGGCGAGCAGGTGGAAGAAGCCGGCCGCGTAGGCGCCCACGCCGACGGCCAGGAACATGTAGCCGATCTGGCTCATGGTCGAGTAGGCGAGGACGCGCTTGATGTCGACCTGGACCAGGGCGATGGAGGCGGCGAAGAGCGCGGTCGCCGCGCCGACCAGCGCCACCGCGTCGTGCGCGTACTGGGCCAGGTTGTAGATGGGCGCCAGGCGCCCGACCAGGTAGACCCCGGCGGTCACCATGGTGGCCGCGTGGATGAGCGCGCTCACCGGGGTCGGACCTTCCATGGCGTCGGGCAGCCAGGTGTGCAGCGGCAGCTGCGCCGACTTGGCCACGGCGCCGGCCAGGAACAGGAAGGCCGCCAGCTCCAGGCTTTGGTTGTCGTTCTTCGGCAAGGCGTGGAAAACCGC
Source organism: Candidatus Acidiferrales bacterium (assembly GCA_035300005.1). GTDB lineage: Bacteria > Chloroflexota > Dormibacteria > Dormibacterales > Dormibacteraceae > DATGVT01. The sequence goes on along the minus strand of DATGVT010000257.1, from coordinate 3,166 downwards.
CGTGTAGGTGGCGGCGTGATAGTTCACGAAGAGGACGAAGGTGCCCAGGATCATCCCCACGTCGCCGATCACGTTCATGACGAACGCCTTGCGCGCGGCGACCACGGCCGAGGGGCGCCAGTAGTAGAAGCCGATCAGGAAGTAGCTCGAGACGCCGACCCCCGCCCAGCCCACGATCAGGAACACGAAGTTGCCGGCGAAGACCAGCAGCAGCATCGAGAGGACGAAGACGTCCATGTAGCAGAAGAAGCGCGCGTAGCTGGGGTCGGTCTCGTGCTCCATGTAGCCGACCGCGTAGGTGATGATCAGGCCGCCCACACCCGTGATCACCAGGCCCATGAAGAGCGACAGGTGGTCGACCAGCAGGTTGAAGGGCACGTCGAAATCGCCGCTTCGGGCCCAGGTCCAGTAGGTGAACTCGCCGTGCTGGTCGGTGACGAAGAGCCAGACCACGCTGGCGAACGACAGCCAGACCACACCCGGCCCCACCAGCTGCGTCAGGAGCCGGGGCCAGCGCCAGCCGCGCCCGGCCAGCAGGAGCGCGCCCGCCGCCGGGAGGGCCAGCACCAGGAAGGCCAGGGCCTGCGAGCTCATCCCTTCAGCTCCGAGAGCTCGTCCACGTCGTCCAGCTCCCGCGACTTGAAGATGTCGACCAGGATCGCCAGCCCGACCACCGCCTCGGCGGCGGCGACCACCATCGTCATCAGCGCGAAGAGCTGGCCCTCCAGGTTCTGCAGCTGGCGCGCGAAGGCGACCAGGGTCAGGTTGACCGCGTTCAGCTGCAGCTCGATGCAGATCAGGATCACGAGCGGGTTGCGCCGGACCAGCACGCCCAGGGTCCCGAGCGCGAAGAGCCCCGCGGCCAGGAGCAGGAACCAGGAGACGTCCAGCTGCTCGGAGCCGATGGTGATGATGCTCGCGTCCAGGATCACGGCTCCGGCTCGCGCCTGGACAGGTAGATGGCGCCGACGGCGGCCACCAGCAGCAGCAGCGAGGTCAGCTCGAAGGGGTAGAGATAGCGGCCGAAGAGGCCGAACGCGATGTCCTTGACGGTGCCGAACAGGGCCAGGTCGACCCGGTCCGGCGCGCGGTAGTGGACGCGCTGCAACATGGTCCAGATCAGGCCCAGCAGGGCCGCCACGAACAGCAGGGACAGCGGCCACTGGAAACGCAGCCGGCCGACGGCGCCCTCGCGGGCGGGGCCCAGCAGCGCGATCACGAACACGAAGAGGACCATCACCGCGCCTGCATAGACGATCACCTGCACCACGAACACGAACTGCGCGCTCAGCAGCAGGAAGAGGACGGAGAGCGCGACCATGACCAGCACCAGGCTGAGCACGCTCCGGATGGGCTCCCGGGAGAGGACCACGCCCAGGCCGCCGAGCAGCGCCAGCGCGGCGGCCACGACGAAGACGGCCGTCGCCACTACTGGGAACCCGTGGGGTCAGGATTGAGCCGCGCTTCCACCTCCGGTGGCGGCGGCTCCAGCAGCTTCTCCTTGGTGTAGATGAACTTCTCGCGGCTGGTGTCCGACAGCTCGTACTCCGGCCCCAGCACGATCGCCTGGACCGGGCAGGCCTCCTCGCAGTAGCCGCAGAAGATGCAGCGCAGCATGTTGATCTCGTAGACCTTGGCGTAGCGCTCGCCGGGGGAGACCCGGTTCTCCTCCGTGTTCTCGGCGGCGATGACCAGGATGCAGCCCACCGGGCAGGCGGCCGCGCAGAGCTCGCAGCCGATGCAGCGCTCGAGCCCGTTCTCGTAGCGGCGCAGGTAGTGGCGCCCGCGGTAGCGCTCCGAGCGCACCGACTTCTCCTCCGGGTACTCGAGCGTGACGTGCGGCGAGAAGAACTCGCCCAGCGTTGTCTTCATGCCCACGGCCAGCGCCTTGACGTCGTCGACCGGGTTCGCCTTCCGGCGCTTCTTCTCCTTCACGCTCTCAACCCTGCACCGCCACCAGCACCACCGCGGTCACGATCACGTTCACCAACGACAGCGGAAGCAGCACCTTCCAGCCCAGCCGCATGAGCATGTCGTAGCGCAGCCGCGGCAGCGTGCCCCGGATCCAGATGTACAGGAAGAGGAAGAAAAGGACCTTGATCAGCAGCGAGAACACGCCCGGGAACCAGGGCAGGTCGGGCCGCCAGCCGGCGAAGAAGATCAGCGCCGCCAGCGTAGAGACGGTGATCATGTTCAGGTACTCGGCCAGGTAGAAGGCGACGAACTTCAGCCCCGAGTACTCGGTCAGGAAGCCGCCGATCAGCTCCTGCTCCGCTTCCGGCAGGTCGAAGGGGGCGCGGTTGGTCTCGGCCACGGCCGAGATCAGGTAGATGACGAAGCTGACCGGCGCCAGCAGGATCAGCGGCACCGGGTAATCGACGATGTCGCGCAGGCGCAGCGAGCCGGCGATCATGAAGACGGGGACCAGCGAGAGGCCGAGCGCCATCTCGTAGCTGATCAGCTGCGCCGCCGAGCGCAGCCCGCCCAGCAGCGAGTACTTGTTGTTCGACGCCCAGCCGCCGAGCACGATCGCGTAGACGTTCAGCGAGGTGACGGCCAGGATGAAAAGGATGCCGACGTTGACGTCGGCCACCCAGTAGCGCGCGCCGTACCAGAGCGCGATCGGAATCACCGCCCAGGTCGCGAAGGCGGCCGCCACCGCGATCGCAGGCGCGATGACGAAGATGACGCGGTCGGTGTCGCGGGGGATGAAGCTCTCCTTGAAGGCCAGCTTCACGCCGTCGGCCGCCATCTGCAGGAGCCCGACCGGTCCCACTCGGTTGGGTCCCGGCCGGCGCTGGATCCAGCCCAGCGCGACCCGCTCGTAGAAGACGGTGTAGGCGGCCGCGGTCAGCAGGAAGAAGAGCAGCAGCACCATGCCGAGCAGGACGATCGCCCAGTGCCAGACCACGTCCTGCGGCGGCAGCGTCATGGGCGGGAGGGCCCGTAGAGGACGGGCGTGGGCTCGGGCGGCGCCGGGGGCGGCGAGGCCAGCGCGGCCAGCGCCGGCACCATGGCGGCGGCCTCCTTCTGGAGCTGGAAGACGCCGGCGAATCCGAGCGGCGTCCCCAGGCGGTCGGCCAGGTCGCAGAGCACCTCCCAGCTCTCCCGCAGCGGTGGCTCGGACGGGATCGGCGGGCGGAGGAACTGGACGCGCCCCTCGACC
>DATGVT010000256.1:0-9023 GCA_035300005.1 Candidatus Acidiferrales bacterium | reverse complement strand
TCCGTAGATGGGTGACGACGAGCGCCGGGTTCCCCTAACGCAGGCATCAGCGCCGAAGGCGCCCGGCCGCCAAGGACGATGAATTTCCGGCGAATTTCTGGGGCGGGACACTAGGGCTGCGGCCGCTCGGCGAAGGACTGATGAATCGGGCCGGAAACTTCCGCACGGTCGCGTTCGCGACCGCGTCGGCCAGCGGCCGCACCTGAAGCACCGCTGCCCGTAGGTCCTGGGCCGCGTGCAACTGGTCCCCTGCCGCCTCCTCGTCCAGGACCAGCTTCACCGCCAGGGTGTGGTCGCGCAGCAGGGCCGCCACCGGGTCGGTCGGCAGGCCGGCCGCGGCATTCAGCCAGGCCGCCAGGTCGCGGCTCCACTGCTGCAGGCTCTGCAGAGCCGCGTTCTGCTTTGGCTTGTCCTTCCCGGCCAGCGCGGCCGCGTAGTCGGCGTAGAGCTGGACCTGCCTGGCCCAGAGTTCCCCGAAGCCCGGCCCGTAGTAGCCCTCCAACCTAGAGCGGAGGTCCTCCGAGTTGCCGTCCAGGGCGCCCTGTGCAGCCCTGGACTCCGGGCTCCGGCCACCGACGATGGCACCGTCCGCGGCCAGCGCCAGCAACGTGTGCTCGCGGAGGAGCCAGTCGAGGTGCGCACGCAGCCCTCCGGCCGGCCCCGCGGGCTCACCCGGGTAGCGGTCGGGCAGCTTCCGAGCCGTGGAAACGGCCAGGAGCTCGGCGAGCACGACGCCTCGGGTCGCCGCCGTGCGCAGGTCCGTGTACCGCTTGGCGCCGCTACCGGCGGCCAGGTCGTCGAGCGCGGCCTGGATGCTGGCGGCCTGGTCGGAGACCAGAGTCAGCAGGGCCTCGGCCGGGACGCCGATGGTCGTGGACCAGAAGTCGGCGAGGTCCCGGTTGGACTGGTCCAGCGCCCGCCGTGCGATGGCCTGCTTGTCCGGGTTCTTGCCGGCCAGCGCAACCACGTAGTCAAGCAGGGACTGGACCCGCTTCTTCCAGAGGGCGCTCAGCTGGGCGCCAGGATCGCGGCCGTAAGCGGAGGTGAAGATGGCGACCAGGTCGTTGGAGTTCGAGTCGACCGCCACGCCCAGCGCCTTGAACTCGGCGTCCCGGCCCTCCAGACCCGCACCCGCCAGCGCCGAGATCAGGTAAGGCCCCTCGGCCAGGAGCCCGTCCAGCGCCTGGCGGAGGGCGGCGGCGGGGGTGTCGGCGCTGGGCGGCGAGGCCGCCACCGGCGCGGTCCGGGCCGGAGACGCCGAACCCGCCGATCCCAGGGCGCACCCGGCCAGCCAGAGGGCAGCGATCAAACCGGCGGCCGGGCGCGTCAGGTTCATCGAGAGGCCCAATGGCCCCTTCCCAAAGAACTCCCTCCCCCCGGTGGGGCCCCGGAGAACGGGGCCCCGCCCCTTTTCAGGCGTCCCGAAACCCGACCTGCACCCGCGGTTCCCGCATCACCTCGAGGTGGAAGACGTCCGGCCGGCTGTAGTGGCCCGCGACGTCGAGCGTGCGCCGTTCGGCCGCCGCCCGGGTGGGGTCGCAGTCCGCGTAGAGGATCCCGTGCTGGTTGTGCAGCGGTCCCGCGACCACCTCGCCCCGAGGCGAGACGACGACCGAATCGCCGGGGTTGAACCAGTCGTCGAGGTCCGGGAACAGCTCCTTGCGGTGCGGGAAGCCGGCCGGCAGGTCGCGACCGCGCATCGCGGTTCCGTTGCCCAGCACCCAGCAGCGGCCCTCGAGCGCGATGTGGCGCATGGTCGAGGTCCAGGTCGAGCCCGCGTCCCAGGTGGGTGCGACGTAGACCTCCACTCCCTGCGCGTAGATCGCAAAGCGCGCGAGCGGCATGTAGTTCTCCCAGCAGATCAGCGCGCCGATCCGTCCGCTCGGGGTCTCCACCACCCGCAGCCCGCTGGCGTCGCCCTGGCCCCAGATCATGCGCTCGGGGTTGGTCGGCATCAGCTTCCGGTGGCGGTTGCTCACCTCTCCGTCGGGTCCGACCAGAACCACGGTGTTGTAGAGAGTCCCCCGGCTGAACTCGCCGTCGCGCTCGTTGACCCCGATCGCCACCGTCTGCTTCAGCCGTCGCGCGGCCTGCTGGACGGGCTTCAGGTGGCCGGCCTTGAGGTCGACCGCGTTCTCCAGCAGGCGGTCGTGGATCTCTCCCGTCCAGGCGTAGTCGTGCCCGGGCCGCAGGCGCCACAGCCATTCCGGGTAGCCGGGCACCCAGGCCTCCGGAAAGGTGACCAGCCGGGCACCCTCCTTCGCCGCCTCCTCCATCAGCTCCACGCCGCGCTCCAGCGTGCGCGCGCGGTCGAGCACGACCGGCGGGTGCTGGACCACGGCCACCCGGTTCTCCGGGCGGCCCTTGCGAGGCATGCCAACATAGTGCGGCTTGATCGTCCTCCGCGTCCTGGCGGTGCTGGCGGGCCTGCTCGGGGTGGCCGCCGTCCTCACCTCGTCGGTGCGCACCGTAGTGCTTCCCCGGGGCGAGCCCACCCGGATCGCCCGCTCTGTCTTCCTGGCCACCCGCTCCCTATTCGAGCTGGCGGCCGGGCCCAACGCCACCTACGAGCGCCGGGATCGCGTCCTCGCCCTCTACTCCCCCTCCAGCCTGCTGATCCTGCTGGCGACCTGGCTCCTCTTCATCCTGGCCGGCTACACGCTGGTCTTCTGGGGGGTGGAGGGCAGATCGCTGGAGCGCGCCTTCCGCCTCAGCGTGTCCTCGGTGACGACAGTCGGCTTCGAAGCGCCCTCCGGCTGGCTGGGGGCGGCCTTTGTCTTCACGGAAGCCGCCGCTGGGCTGGTCGAGCTCGCCCTCCTGATCACCTACCTGCCGACCCTGTACGCCGCCTTCCAGCGCCGCGAGACGCAGGTTTCGCTGCTGGAGGTCCGGGCCGGCTCCCCGCCCACCGGCGTGGAGATGCTGGAGCGCTTTCAGCGCCTGGACCGGCTCGACCATCTGGACGAGGAGGTCTGGGAGCGCTGGGAGGTCTGGTTTGCCGACGTCGAGGAGACGCACACGTCGCTGCCGGCCCTGGCCTTCTTCCGCTCCCCGCAGCCCGACCGCCACTGGATCACCGCGGCCGGCGCCGTGTTGGACGGAGCGTCGCTGATGCGCGCCGCCGTGGACCTGCCCCCCAACATCCACGCCGACCTCTGCATCCGGGCCGGCTACCTCGCGCTGCGCGAGATCGCGGACTTCTTCCGCATCCCGCACAACCGCAACCCGAAGCGCGACGACCCCATCTCCATCACCCGGGAGGAGTTCGAAGCCGCCTGCGAGCGGCTCCGGGCCGGGGGCCTCCCCATGGTCGCCGACGCCGACCAGGCCTGGCGCGACTTTGCCGGCTGGCGGGTGAACTACGACCGGGTGCTGATCTCGCTCGCCCTGCTGACCGCGGCTCCCTGGGCGCCCTGGTCCTCCGACCGCTCCCCGATGGACTTCCGGCCGGCGTTCATAGGAGGGCGAAGAAGCGCCGCACCCGGCTCTCCAGCCGGGGGAGTGCCTCCCCGAGCACGTAGCGCTTGAAGTAGTCCGTCGCCTGGTGGGCCTCGAAGGCGGCCTCGTCGCGGTAGGCCTCGTAGAGGAGGAAGTCACGCGGGTCCTCCAGCGACCGGTGAGCGGTGTAGGTCAGTGTGCCCGGCTCTGCCCTGGACAGCCCCTGCATCGTGCGCAGGATCTCCTCGACCCGCCCCTCCTCACCCGGCTTCGCCCGCCAGGTCACCACCAGCACGTGTGCCATCTCGTCTCTCCGTAACATGAGCCGACCTTGCCGGCCTGGCTCCTGATCGACGGCTCCAGCTTGATCTTCCGCGCCTTCTACGGCGCGCCCCGAGCCTACCGCTCCCCAGACGGCAGGCTGGTCAACGCGGTCCGGGGCTTTCAGGAGACCCTGACCCGCCTCCTCTACACGCGCCGGCCGCGGCGGCTGGCGGTGGCGACCGACGAGGACTGGCGGCCGGAGTGGCGAGTGGAGCTGCTGCCCTCCTACAAGACGCACCGGACGGCCGAGCCGGTGCCGCCGGAGCTGATCCCCCAGCTGCCCGTGATCATGGCCTACCTGGCCGCGGTCGGGATCGACGCCGTGGGCGCCCCCGGCTACGAGGCGGAGGACGTGATCGCGACCCTGGTCGAGAAGGTCGAGAGACCGGTCGAGATCGTGAGCGGCGACCGCGACCTGTTCGCGCTGGTCCGCGACGCCGAGGTGGTCGTCCTCTACCCCGAGAAGGCCGGCCTGGCGACGGTGGACGAGGCCGAGGTCGAGCGGCGCTACGGCGTCCCGGGGCGCGCCTACGCCGACTACGCGGTGCTGCGGGGCGACCCCTCGGACGGCCTGCCCGGGCTGGCCGGCGTCGGGCCCAAGAAGGCGGCCGACCTCCTGCGCCGGCACGGCAGCCTGCGCGGGATGCTGGAGGCAGGGCTCTTCCGGAGCGCGGACCGCGAGTACCTGGAGCGGGCGTTGAAGGTGGTGGCCCCCGTCCGCGACGTGCCGGTGGCGGTGCCGTCGGGGCGCCGGGACTCGTACCCGGCCCACCCCGAGGTGCTGCAGGAGCTGAACCAGCGCCACGGGTTGGCCGCCACCACCGACAAGCTGGTGCAGGCGCTCACCCGGCTGAGCAGCTGAGCAGTGGTGGCTGCGGAGTTTCCGCGCGACCTCGAGGAGCTCTATCTCCAGCAGTACCCGGCGCTCTACCGCACCATCCGGGCGATCGTCCTCGACCATGAGACGGCGCACGACCTGGTCCACGACGTCTTCGAGCGCGCCCTGCGCCACCAGACGAGCTTCCGCGGGCAGGGCAACGTGCGGGGATGGCTGCACAGGATCGCGGTCAACCTGGCGATCTCCCACTGGCGGCGGCAGCGGCTGACCCGACTGTTGCCCTTCAAGATCTACCAGCCGGCCGAGCGCCGGCCGGACGAGGACGCGGAAGCCCACATGCTGGTGGAGGAGGCGCTCAGCGTGCTCAGCCCTAAGCTGCGGGCGGTGGTCGTGCTCCACTTCTACCATCGCTTCACCCGGGAGGAGATCGCAGCCATCCTCGGCATCCCTCCCGGCACGGTGGGCTCGCGGCTGGCGAAGGCGATGGAGAGCATGCGCCAGGTGCTGCCGGCGATCGATCCCGCGGACGCCTCCAGGCGTCATCCTTGAACATGAGCAACGGAGGCCCGCCGGAAAGCGAGCTGGAGAGGCTGGCGAGCCTGCTCCGAAGCGGCATCGAGAGGTGGCGGCCGGATCCACCTGACCGGGCGCGGCTGGCCCGAGCCCGGGCCGCGGTCCGGAGGCGCTTCCGCCTGCAGCTGGTGGCCGTCGCGGCCGCGCTGGCGGCGGCGGTCCTGCTCACGGTGCTGCCCGGGCCCCGTCACACCCTGGTCGAGCTGAGCACGACCCTGGCGGGACTGCTGCAGCCGTCACCCGCGCACCCGGCGCCTACGGCCGCCCCTTCGGTCACCCCGGCGACGTCCAGCAGGCCCAGCCCGGCCCCCACGTGGCGGAGCCCGGGCCCGTCGGGGGGCGGGAGCCCGGCCCCCTCGCCCAGCCCCAGCTCGGGGCTGCCGCTGCCGACGGTGTCGGTGCCGCCTCTGCCCACGATTACGCCCCTGCCCAGCCTGACGCCGATCCCAACTCTGTCTCCGCTGCCGACGATCAGCGTCCGTTAGTGGTCGGGGGGCCCAGCTCTCCCTTCGCCACCGGCACCGCCTCCCTTTCCCCGGGCCAGGGCGGTGACGTGTAGCAGAGAAAGCGCAGCGGGCGCCGGCCGGCCCGGAACTGAAAGCTCCAGCCGGTGGGGATGACCAGGGCGTCGCCCGGCCGCACGGGCACCGGACGGGCCCGGCCCCCGGGCGGGCAGCGCCAGACGTCGCCCTCGCCTCCCGTCACGTACCAGACCTCCTCCACCGTCCGGTGCCGCACCGGGCGCGAGACCTGGCCGGCTGGCAGCCGCACCTCGACCAGGCTGGCGCGCTCGGCTCGCACCAGGTAGCGGATCTCCGAGCCGTCGGGCGCGATCGCATCCGGCCGCCGGCGCCGGCCGCGCGGAGGCATCATGTCGCGATGCTAGAGGGCCCGAACGGCTGGCCGAGGAGCTTTTCCGGGGGGGGCGGGCTCTGGTCGGGCTGCGGCGGTTAACCTAGCGAAGATGACGAAACCTGCCTACAGCTGGCTTGACGGCCGCCTCACCCCCTGGGAGGAGAGCCGAATCCACGTCAACAGCGACGCCGTGCTGCGCGGCGCCAGCGTCTTCGAGGGGCTCCGCGCCTACCGCGCCCAGGGCTCGGACGAGATCAACATCTTCCGGTTCGACGACCACATGCACCGCCTCTTCGGCACCTCGATGCGCTTCCTGCAGATGGCGGCCCCCTATTCGGCCGGCCAGCTGCGCCAGGCCTGCCTGGACCTGCTGCGGGCGAACCAGACCCGGGAGGACACCCACCTCCGGGTGGTCGTCTACTTCGACGAGGTGGTGGTGGGCAAGGACACCGAGACGCCGACCGGCGCCTTCATCCTGGCCTTTCCGCGGCCCTCCTCGCCCAAGCTCAAGACCGGCGTGCGCTGCACGCTCAGCCCCTGGCGGCGGCTGTCCGACGTCTCCATGTCGCCGCGCGTCAAGGCTTCGGCCAACTACCTGAACAGCCGGGTGGCGGTGACCGACGCCCAGCGCAAGGGCTTCGACATCCCGATCCTGCTCAACGAGCGGGGCAAGGTCTCGGAAGGGCCGGGCCAGAACATCTTCCTGGTGCGGGGGGGCGTGCTGGCGACACCGCGCGTCACCGACAACATCCTGGAGGGGGTGACGCGCGACACCCTGCTCCGGCTGGCCCGCCGCCTGCGAATCCCGGCCGAGGAGCGCGAGGTCGACGCCACCGAACTCTACGTGGCCGAGGAGCTGTTCTTCTGCGGCACCGCGGTCGAGGTGCAGCCGATCACGGAGGTGGACGGCTACCGAGTCGGTGAAGGCCGGCCGGGGCCACTGACCGAGCGCCTGCAGGCCGCCTACTTCGACCTGGTGCGGGGCGTGGCCGAGGGCGAGCCGGGCTGGCTCCTGCCGGTCCATGGGCCGGCCGCTCGAGTCTAGGCTGCACGGTCTAGGCGGCAGCTCCCCAGCGCTCGCGCAGCGCCGGCGCCACCACCCGCAGCGTCACGATCTGGAGGGCCGAGGCCACCGGCACTGCCACGATCGCCCCGGCGACGCCGCCCAGGGCTGCGCCCACCAGCAGCGCCAGCACGACCCCCAGCGCGGGTAAGCCCACCGCCTGCCGCATCAGCAGCGGCACCAGCGTGTGCGCCTCCAGTTCCTGGATCACGAGGTAGACCGCCGCCACCAGCAGCGGGTAGACGGGGCTGACCGTGAAGCCGAGCAGCACCGCCGGGGTGGCCCCGATGATGGGGCCAACGATCGGGATCATCTCCGTCAGGCCCATGAAGAGGCCGAGCAGAACCGGCGCCGGGAGGTCGAGCAGGCTGGCCGCGACGCCGCTGACGACCCCGATCACGACCATGTTGATGGCGACCCCGCGCACGTAGCCGCCGAATGCGCTTCCGATCGAGGCCAGCACCTCGCGGGCCAGCCTTTCGTGCCGGGGCGGCAGGAGGCGGATCGTGAACGCGCCCAGCCGCGCGCTGGTGCCCAGCCAGAGAAAGCTCATCAGCAGCACGGCCAGCGTGTCGACCAGAGCGCGGACCACGGTCTCCCCCGCCTTGAGGAGGAACCCGCTGATGGTGCCCAGCGAGCTGCTGACCTCGGCTCGGACGTCGATCTGGAGGTTCAGGCTCTGCAGGGCGCTGTCCAGGTTGCTGCTGATGCTCGACTCGTACCGGGGCAGGTTCTCGAGGACCCCCTGCGCCTGCAGGGCAACCGGCCGGGCCAGGATGGAGAGAAGGCCGATCACGATCCCGATCAGGGCCAGGTAGACGGCCGCCCGGGCCAGGATCTCCGGCACGCCACGGCTGTTCAGGGCCCTGACCAGCGGGCGCAGGCCCTCGGCCAGGATGACCGCGATCAGGAAGATTAGGACGATCTCCAGCAGCGCCCGCAGCAGCAACGCCGCCGCGATCACGGCCAGCACGGCCAGCGCGGCGCCGAATAGGGTGCCGAAGGTCAGACTGCCCCCCGCCCGCGGCCGGCTCGCCACCGCCAGGGAGGATAACGTTTGCCGGGTGGGCGAACGAGCCGCGCCCAACCCGGGTCTCTGCGCGTCGTGCCGCCACTCGAAGACGGTGGCCGGCGCCCACAGCCGTTTCTGGATGTGCCTGCGTTCGCGGACCGAGCCCAGCTTCCCGCGCTACCCCCGGCTGCCGGTGCTCAGCTGCCGCGGCTACGAGCAGCGCGAGCTCAGAGCTTAAGTCGAAAGGCTCGGGCCACCGGCCCTGAAATCTGTACGTCCAGCTCGGGCGCCGGTCGGAAACCCAGGTAGAAGCTGACCGTCCCGACCAGGCGCCCGGAGGCTTCGGCCACGATCAGCTGCGAGTCGGGCAGCCGGCGCTGGACGTCTGCGATCTCACCCAGGTAGGCTTCCCACTCCGCCGGCTCGATCGCGGGCCGGAACTCGCCGTAGGCCTCGACCAGCAGCCGGGAGACCTTGGCCAGCTCGCCCGGCCGGGCGTCGCGGATCCGCATCAGCGCCGCAGGGCCGGCAGCGCCTCCTCTCCGAAGCGCTGGATCTGCTGCCGGCGCTCAGGCCAGCGGGGGACCGTGAACTGGAGCGCCAGATGGTGGACTCCCAGCTCCGCGAACGCCCGCAGCGCGTCCACCAGCTGCGCCGGCGTCCCCCGCAGTCGGCGCGGGTCCTGCTCCACCGGCTCCTCGGTGACCTCGATCGGGCGGCAGAGGGTGAGCTGGACGGCATCCGGATCGCGGCCGGCCTCCTCGGCGAAGCGGCGCACCTCCTGCTGCTGCTCGCGCAGCTCCTCGGCCGTGATCAGGACCGGGTAGGGAAACCAGGCGTCCCCGTAGCGGCCGGCTCGCCGGCGGGCCGGCCGGCCCTCGCCGCCGACCCAGATCGGGATGCCCCCCGGCCGCAGCGGC
>DATGVT010000255.1:0-6493 GCA_035300005.1 Candidatus Acidiferrales bacterium | reverse complement strand
GCAGGGATGGCCGGCGGGGTCGATCGGAAGGCCGCAGTGCTGGCAGGTGGGACGCCCGGCGGAGAGGGTGTGCTGTGCCTGCTGGGAGAAGGCGCGCAGCTGGTCGGGGCTGAGCCAGAGCCGGAGGGTCGAACGATCGTCCTCGGCCGGCTCGGAGGCGGCTGCCTCGCCGGCCTCCGCCGCGCCCGCCTCCCGGGCCACGATCACGAACATCTTCCGGTCCTCGTGGTAGCCGATCCCGATCTCCCCGATCGCCCAGCGCGGCTCTTCCGGCTTCAGCTCGCCGGCCTTGGCCGCTCCCTCCTCCGCCTTCATTCCCTGCGCCTCCAGCAGCTGCCCGATGCGGGTGACCAGGCCCTGGACGTGGAACTTCTCACAGGCCAGGGTGACCGCCTGGCCGTGGCCTTGCGTGACCAGGAAGAAGCGCCGCCGGCCGGGCTCACCCTCCGCCACCACCGCGATCTCCTCGACCGGGTCCAGCTCGAAGTTCAAACGTCCGCCTGGTCACTGGACGACGGCGGAGCCTCGATGCAGGCGATCACGTAGTCGCGGTTGACGAGACAGAACTCGTGCAGGACGGCGAAGTCGGTCAGCTGCACGCTGGCGTGGCTGCTGATGGGGAGGATGCGGGCCCCGTTGACGGCGATGAAGCGGCTGTGCCGCTCGTGGATGAAGGTGGAGAGCGTGGCGTTGACCGGCAGGTTGACGAAGCCGGTCACCTGGACGGCCCGGCAGATGATCCGAACCCCCACCCGCCGGCCGAGCACCTTGAGGTCGTGATGGGCGCCCGGGTGCTCGTCCTCGACCGGGATCATGACCAGGACCCGGTCCCGGTTGAGGCTCAGGGTCTCGGAGTCCTCGAAGGGTTCGGCGCCGTCCACGTGCAGCGTGCGCGCGGAGGCGTCGCTGACGTCCATCATGGGATCTGGGAAGTTGGCGAAGTCGCTGAGCCGCTGGGTCCGCCGAACCACGACCGAGCCGGTCACCTCCAGGAGCGAGGTGCCCAGATCGGCCAGCGCCCGTATGCCTGCTGTGCGAAGCTCGTCCACGGTGTGACCATACCTGAGCCGCGGGCTGGTTTCGCCGCCGCCGGGGCGGGGAAAGAGAAGGCTTGATGCATGTGATGAGGCTGGAGGGATCGGATGCCTAAGACGGTTGGAATCGACCTCGGGACGACCAACTCGGTGATCGCCGTCATGGAAGGCGGCGAGCCGGTGGTGATCCCGAATTCGGAGGGCGCGCGGACGACCCCGTCGGTGGTCGCGTTCACCAAGTCAGGCGAGCGCCTGGTGGGCCAGCTGGCCCGCCGGCAGGCCGCCGTCAACCCCGAGAACACCGTCTACTCGATCAAGCGGTTCATGGGCCGCAAGTACGGCGAGGTCGACTCGGAGCGGAAGATCGTCCCCTACGAGGTCAAGGCCGGCAAGGACGACCGCGCCCTCGTGCGCGTGCCCAACGCCAACAAGGAGTTCACGCCGGAAGAGATCTCGGCGATGATCCTGCAGAAGCTGAAGGCCGACGCCGAGGCCTACCTGGGCGAGAAGGTCACGGACGCCGTGATCACGGTCCCGGCGTACTTCAATGACTCCCAGCGGCAGGCGACCAAGGACGCCGGCCAGATCGCCGGCCTGAACGTGCTCCGGATCATCCCCGAGCCGACGGCCGCCTCGCTGGCCTACGGGCTGGAGAAGAAGGAGAGCGAGACCATCCTGGTCTTCGACCTCGGCGGCGGCACCTACGACGTGTCCGTCCTCGAGGTCGGTGAAGGCGTCTTCCATGTCAAGTCGGTCAACGGTGACACCCACCTGGGTGGCGACGACTACGACCGCCGCATCGTCGACTGGCTGGCCGAGGAGTTCAAGAAGGCCAACGGCATCGACCTCAAGGCCGATCGCCAGGCGCTCCAGCGACTCACCGAGGCTGCGGAACGGGCCAAGGTCGAGCTCTCCAGCCGGCTGGAGACCAGCGTCAACCTGCCGTTCATCACCGCCGACCAGACGGGGCCAAAGCACCTGGAGATCTCGCTGACGCGGGCCAAGTTCGAGTCCCTGACGCAGGACCTGACCGAGCGCTGCCGGGGACCTTTCCTGGCCGCGCTGAAGGACGCCGCGCTGACGCCGCAGCAGATCCACGAGGTCGTCCTGGTGGGCGGGGCGACCCGGATGCCGGCCACCCAGAAGCTGGTCAAGGACCTCTGCGGCGGCAAGGAGCCGCACAAGGGCGTCAACCCGGACGAGGTGGTGGCGGTCGGCGCCGCCATCCAGGCCGGCGTGCTCAAGGGCGAGGTCAAGGACGTCCTGCTGCTGGACGTGACGCCTCTCTCCCTGGGCATCGAGACGCTGGGCGGGGTGTTCACCAAGCTGATCGACCGCAACACGACCATTCCCACGTCGCGGTCGCAGATTTTCAGCACCGCCAGCGACAACCAGGGTTCGGTCGAGGTGCACGTGCTCCAGGGCGAGCGCGAGATGGCGCGCGACAATCGCACGCTGGGCCGCTTCCACCTGGACGGTATCGCACCCGCGCCGCGCGGGATGCCGCAGATCGACGTCACCTTCGACATCGACGCCAACGGCATCCTGAACGTCAAAGCACAGGACAAGGGCACCGGTCGCGAGCAGTCGGTGACCATCACGGCCAGCTCGACCCTGAGCAAGGACGAAGTCGAGCGGCTGGTAAAGGAGGCCGAGTCGCACGCCTCCGAGGACCGCGCCCGGCGGGAGGAGGTCGAGGTCCGCAACCAGGCCGACCAGATGATCTACCAGGCCGAGAAGGTGCTGAAGGAGCACGCCGACAAGATCCCTGCCGACGTCAAGAGCGAGGTTGAGTCCAAGCTGGAGACGCTCAAGAGCGCCGCCAAGGGCTCGGACGTGAAGGCTCTTCGCAAGGCCATGGACGACTTCAACGACGCGCTGCAGAAGGTGGGCGAGCACATCTACCAGAAGGCCGGCGGCGGCTCCGGCGGGCCCGCCGGGGGCGAGGGTGAGAGCCCGCCGCCCGGACAGAAGAAGGACGGCGAGGACGTCGTCGACGCCGACTACCGGGAAGTCAACTAGCCCCACGTCCCTCCCCCGGTGGGGAGGGGTCGGGAGGGGATGAAGGGCCCTGCGCTGATGTAGGGCCCTTTACCTTTTCTGCCGTGCTGGCACTGCTTCGTCACCGCCGGCGGCTGGCGGTGGTGGCCGGTCTTTGGACCGGGATGATCCTGTGCGGGTGGGACATGTGGGTGGGCCTCGGCTGGCTGCCCCAGGTCCGAGTTCTCAACGACTTCCGCCTCTGGTACGGAGCCGCCCGCCTGGGGTTGACCCGCGGCTGGGACCACCTCTACGACCTGTTCGCCCAGCGCGACCTGATGGAGAGCCTGGGCTTCTTCTGGCAGCCTTATCTGAACCCGCCGGCGCTGGCCTGGCTGGCCGTGCCATTCAGCCTGCTGCCGTTCGAGCTGGCTTTGGGTCTCTGGACCCTGCTCTTGATCGCGGCTGCGGTCTGGACCTGGCGCCTGGCCGCGACCGGCCACGGGCTCACCCGGGCCATGCATCTGGCGCTGTTCCTCGGCCTCTTCCCGGTCGCCTTCGGCTTGCTGCGCGGCCAGCCGGTGGCGCTGGTCGCCTTCGCCGTGGCGGGCGGCTGGTGGCTGCTCCGCCACCGCAAGCCGGTGCCGGCCGGGATGCTGCTGGCGCTGATCGCGATCAAGCCGCAGGTCGCGCTCCTGGTCCCGTTCGCGCTGCTGGCCTCCGGGCGGCGGATCGTCTTCCTGGCCTGGCTGGGCTACAGCGCGCTCCTGGTGGTGGCGTCGCTGGCGCTCCTGGGAGTGCACGGCACCGCCGGCTACCTGTCAGCGCTGGCCACCGCCGCGCAGTGGGACCTCGGCCGCCGATACGCGCTGTCCGGCGTGCTGGGACTGGGGCCACTCCTGTACGTGGCGCAGGCGTTGGTGCTGCTGCTCACGCTCTGGACGGCGTGGCGGGCCCGGCACGGCGCGCCCGACCTGCCGGTGGCGGCGGGGCTGGCCGGCTCGCTCCTCTTCACGCCCTACGTCGGCTACCAGGACCTGGCGGTGCTGGTGCCGGCGGGCTGGCTGGCGCTGCGGGCGGGGGCGCCGGTCTGGCTGGCCGGGCTGCTGGCGGCCGGGTACGCGATCGTAGAGCTGGCGCAGGCGCTGCCGCCGGCGCTGGTGCCGGCCTGGGAGCTGGCCTTCCTGGTCGCGCTGGCGGCCCGCGCAGCCCAGCGCCCCTGACCTCGGCCTGGAGCCGACGGTGGGATTCGAACCCACGACCTGCCACTTACGAGGCGGCTGCTCTGCCAGCTGAGCTACGTCGGCGCGACCACCGATTCTAGAGGGCGCGGCGGAGATGCCCGGCCGGATCTGCGTCGCCCATGCGGCCGATCTCTGCGTCGAGGGGCCCGGCGCCGCGTCGTCACGCATCCCAGATGCGTTCCTCCTACCGCCACCCTCTCCTTGACCTCGACTCGCCTGGCCAGCGCACCCCTCGGCGGGCCCCCCGCCGCCCCCTCTTAGACTTCGGGTCGTGCCGCTCCCGATCGTCCGCCTGGCCGCTGACGAGCTCGACCTCATCCGCCCGCTGCTGGTCGAGCTCCATCTGGCGGAGCAACCGCACTTCGCCGGGCACCCGCAGCTTTCGCGCGAGGACTACGAGCGCAGCCTGGAGCGTGTCCCGGCCGAGTTTCGGGGCGAGAACGTGATCTTCGCCGCGCGCGACGGCGCCGGCCTGGCCGGGTTCTGCTGGGTGGTCCTCTTCGACCCCGGCACCGGCCTCGAGGGCGAGGTGGCAGAGGTGTACGTGGCCGAGTCCCAGCGCGGCCGCGGCCTGGGCGAGGCGCTGGTGGCGCGTGCGGTCCAGCTCTTCCGGGAGCGCGGGGTCACGCTGGGCTACGTGTGGACCCGTCGCGACAACCCGGCTGCGGTCCGCCTGTACCGGGGCGCGGGCTTCCGCCCCGGCCGGCAGCTGGTCCTAACCTGGTATCCCACTGAAGACTGAGACCCCCCTCCAGGAGATCGAGACGGACGGGCCCGGACCGCCGCCCCGCCCCGGCCGCGGCTGGCCGCGACCGCTGGCGATCGTGGCCCTGCTCCTGGCCGTCGCGATCCTCAGCGGCGGCGTGGCCGCGGGCGTAACCCTGGCCGTCCTGCGCCAGCAGTCGAGGACCAACCCGCCCAACCTGGACCTCGGCAGCCGGGTGACCATCAGCGAGGACTCCGCCGTCCAGCGGGCGGCCGCGGCGGCGCTGCCGGCGGTGGTCTCGGTGGTGACCGCGGAGACCGCCGGCGGCGACGTCGCCAGGTTCGGGTCCGGGTTCCTGGTCACCAGCGACGGGTTCCTGGTCACCAACGTGCAGGTGGTCGCCAACGCGTCCGGGCTCACGGTGCTCCTGCACAACGACCTCAAGCGCCATGACGCGCGGCTGGTCGACTTCGACTGCGAGACCGGCGTCGCGGTGCTCAAGATCGACCAGGTCGCCGGCCTGCCGACCCTCAGCTTCGGCGACTCCTCGGCCCTCAAGCTGGGCCAGACCGTGATCGCGGTCGGCGGGCCCCTTTCCAGCCGCGACTCGGTGACCCGCGGCATCGTCGCCGCCGTCCACCGGCCGCAGCGGGTAGCCGGCCCGGTCGCCGGTCGCGAGGCGGAGCTTTCGGACACGATCCAGACCGACGCCGCCATCGGGCCGGGCAACTCGGGCGGCCCGCTCCTCAACGTCGGCGGCCAGGTGGTCGGGCTGGCCATGGCCGCCCGCTCCGGCGAGCAGGACGTGGGCTTCGCTATCTCCACGGCCGGCCTGCAGCCGGAGGTCGAGCAGATAGTCCAGTCCGGCCAGCTGACCGTGCCCTCCCTGGGGCTGCAGACGTCCGACCTGGGCCCGGACCAGGCGGCCTTCAAGGGCGAGCCGGTGGGCGCGCTGGTGCGGAGCGTGCTGGCGGGCGGCCCCGGAGCCGCGGCCGGGCTCAGGGCGGGGGACGTGGTCACCCAGCTTGACGAGGTGAGGCTGGACGCCGCCCATCCCCTCGCCCAGACGCTGCGCACGCGCTTTCGCCCCGCGCAGCGCGTGGTGGTGACCTACTGGCGGGCCGGCGCGGCCTCGCAGGTCCAGCTGACCCTGGCCGGGTCGCACCCCCGCTGCCCGTGAGCGTCCGCGCGCAGATCGCTACGGCGTTGGAGGCGGCCGCCCGCAGGGTGGGTGCCGACGGCGACCTCCCGGACCTGGAGCTGGCCCGGGCCAGGAATCCCGCGCACGGTGACTACGCCTCCCCGGTCGGCCTCAAGCTGGCGCGCGCGCTGCGGCGGCCTCCGCCGGAGATCGCGGCCGAGGTGGCGACCAGCGTCCGGATCGCTGGGGTCAGCGCTGAGGCGCTGGGCGGCTACGTCAACTTCCGTCTCACCCCGGAGTGGCTGCGGGAGCTGGTGGCCGGAGTCGCGGCCGACCCCGATTACGGCGGCAGCCGCGTTGGCGGCGGCCAGAAGGTCCAGGTCGAGTT
>DATGVT010000254.1:0-1680 GCA_035300005.1 Candidatus Acidiferrales bacterium | reverse complement strand
ACCGACATGGACCTCTACTCCTCGGTCGAGATCGCGGACGGCGCCCGACGCACGGTCAGCGCGCTGCGCAAGTTCCAGCTCACGATGGCCATGGGCGACCCGGACAAGGGCGTGCCGCCCCAGCAGCTCGAGATCCCACCCGTGGTGGTCGACATGGACGCCGGCTACGGCAACCTCTTCAACGTCCAGCGCACGACCGAGCTCTACGTCAACGCGGGGGTGGCGGCGGCGCACCTGGAGGACCAGGTCATGCCCAAGCGCTGCGGCCACATCGCCGGCAAAGCCCTGATCCCGGCCGACGAGATGGTGGGCAAGCTGAGGATGATGCGCAGCGTCGCCGACGACCTGGGCGCGCGCGACTTCGTGGTCATCGCCCGGACCGACGGGGTCTCGGCGGCGGACGCACCGGACCGCTCGCGCGGCCTGGACCTGGCCGTCGAGCGGGCGCTTCGCTACCTGGACTCGGGCGTGCCCGACCTGGTCTGGTGCGAGTTTCCGACCGCGGACCGCGCCCCCACCGAGCGCTTCTGCAGCGAGGTCCGCAAGCGGTTCCCGGACGCCCGCTTCGCCTTCAACTACTCGAGCTCCTTCAAGTGGTTCAACGAGAAGGACCCCGTCAGCTGGGACGACCTGGGCCAGATGGGCGTGAAGTTCATCTTCATCACCCTCGCCCTCCAGCACGCCGCCGGACACGGGATGAGCACGCTGCTGACCGCGCTGGCGGAGCGCAAGGAGGAGGGGTACATGGAGCTCCAGCGGAAGGAGTGGGATCCCAAGGCCGAGATCCCGACCCGCAGCCACCACCTGTTCACGGGGGTGCCCTACCACCACCACCTGGGCCAGGTCTACGGGGCCGGCCGGATGGGCGGCGGCCACGACGAGAAGCTGGAGCAGGAAAAGGTCGTCTAGTCGAAATTCCCCTCCCCGCGTGCGGGGAGGGTAGGGAGGGGCCGGGCCCCGGCCGCTAATCTGACCTGGTGCTGGGCTGGCCGGTCTACGGCGTCCGCTACCTTGCCTACGGCCTCGGCAACCTCCTGCGCCGCCTCCGCCGGCCCCCCGAGTACGTCACCTTCCTGATCGAGCAGGCACCCGCGGAGCTGGCGCCGCCGCCGGCGCCCTGGTGGCAGCGCTGGCTGAGCCCGCCGAGCCCAACCTCGATGCAGGAGCTCCGGCGGGCCTTCCGGCGCCTGGCCGCCGACCCCCGCGTCAAGGGCGTGGTATTCCGGCTGACGCCGGGGGTGGCCATGAGCTTCGCCGGGGCGCAGTCGCTGCGGGCCGAGATCGAGCGCCTGCGGGCCGCCGGCAAGCGGGTCGTCTGCTGGGCGGCCGGCTACAGCTCGGTCACCTACTACGCCGCCAGCGCCGCCGACCAGATCCTGCTGCAGCCGGTGGGCAGCGTCCAGCCGCTGGGCAGGGCGCGCGGCTTCCTATACCTGGCCGAGGCGCTGGAGCGGGCGGGGGTCGAAGCGGAGATCCTCCAGGTCAGCCCCTACAAGTCGGCCGGCGACATCTTCACCAAGCGGCAGATGCCAGCCGAGGTCCGCGAGATGGCGGGCTGGCTCCTGGAGGCCGACTTCCAGGAGCTGGTGCGGGCGGTGGCCGCCGGCCGCCGGTTGAGCGACCGCGCGGCGCTCCAGCTGGTCGACGCCTCGCCCTACACGGACCAGGGGGCGCTGGAGG
>DATGVT010000253.1:0-6680 GCA_035300005.1 Candidatus Acidiferrales bacterium | reverse complement strand
GCCGTAGACCAGGTAGACGCCGCCGCCGGCAGGGCGGTTCGAGTAGTAGACCTCGTCGGGCTCGTCCAGCTGGAAGGGCAGGCGCAGGCGCCAGCGGACGGTCGCGCGGGCTTCGGCCAGGGTGACCCGGTCGCCCAGCTGGAGCCGCTCACCCAGCGGGCCCGGCGGTCGGGGAGTCGGCGTCGGCAGCGGTCCCGGCTGGCGCTGGATGGTCACCCCGCGCAGCCCCAGCCAGCCGGCCACGGTGTCGCGGGCCTGCGGGATGGCCAGCACGGCGGCGGCCGCCAGCAGCAGCGCCGCAGCCGCGGCCAGAGCCCAGCGGCTCTGCCACCAGGGCCTCGGGGCCGGCGCCAGGCGACGGCGGACGGCCTGCCTGAGGTCCGGAGTGGGTGGGAAGTAAAGTTCTGCACCCAGCCCGCTCAGCACCGCTTCCAACTCAGGCACGGGCGACCTCCAGCCGCTCCTTCAGGCGGTCCAGCGCCCGCGACAGGCGCGACTTGACCGTCCCCTCGGGGCAGCCCAGCACGGCCGCCGTCTCCTCCCCGGAGAGCTCCATGAAGTAGCGGCAGCCGATCACCAGCCGGTCGTCCTCGCGCAGCCCGTTGAGAGCGCGGAGGAGCGACTGCCGCTCCTCCGCCGCCACGGCCTCCGCCTCCGGGGATGGGGCCGCATCTGTGGTGCGGAAGCCCTCGGCCAGGCGCAGCTGCAGGTGCTCGCGGCGGCCGGCCGAGCGCCTCCGGTTCCGGGCCTCGTTGGCCACGATGCGCATGAGCCAGGGCCGAGGTGGCGACCCGGTCCGGAAGCCGGGCAGCGCCGCCCAGGCCTTGACGAACCCCTCCTGGGCGGCATCCTCGGCGTCGGCCGCCGAGCCGGTCACCAGGTAGGCGGTGCGGAAGGCTAGCTGCGAATAACGGTCCACGATCTCCTCATAGGCGTGCTGGTCTCCCCGCTGCGCGCGGGCCATCAGCTCCTCGTCGGCAAGTGGTCGGCCCTCCACTTCCACCGTGAATTACACCGGAGCGGCATCATGGTTCCCGCCGTGGATCGAGGCCAGGCGCTGGAAGAGCTCCACAAGGGTGGCTTCGACCTGCTCGTGATCGGCGCCGGCATCGTCGGCAGCCGGGTCGCCTACGACGCTGCCCGCTCCGGCCACCGGGTGGCGCTGGTCGACGCCGGCGACTTCGGGCACGCAACTTCCAGCGCCTCTTCGAAGCTGATCCACGGCGGCCTCCGCTACCTGCCCATGGGCGACCTGGCGCTGATCCGCGAGGCCCACCTCGAACGCCTGGCCCTGATGACCCATGTGGCCCCGCACCTGGTCCGCCGGCTTCGCTTCCTGCTGCCGGTCTACGGCGGTGGCCCCCACCGGACAGCCCTGATCGCGGCGGGCCTCTTCGTCTACGCCGCGCTGTCCGGGTTCCGGGAGGCCGAGATGCAGGTGGTGCGGCCCTCGCGCGCGCGCGCCCTGATTCCGGCGGTGCAGCTGCGCGGGATGCGCTCGGCGGCGGTCTACGAGGACGCTCAGACCCACGACAGCCGCCTGGTGCTGGCGACCGTCGCCGGTGCCGAGCGGGCGGGCGCCCTGGTCCTCAACTACGCGGAGGTGACGGGGCTCGAGCGGGGCGCGGCCCAGGTGCGGGCCGGCGGCCACGAGCTGGAGGTGCGATTCGAGCACGCGGTCAACGCCGCCGGGCCCTGGGTCGACCGGGTGCGGCGGCTCGAAGATCCCTCCTGCGCGGAGCTGACCCGGCTCAGCAAGGGCGTCCACCTGCTGCTGCCGGGCGTGGACGGCTGGCGGGCGGCGCTGGCGGTGCCGCTGCCGCGCGACCGCGTCGCCTTCGCCGTGCCCTGGCTGGGCATGCTGCTGCTGGGAACCACCGATACCGAGTACGAGGGCGATCCGGGCGCCGTCTCCGTCACCGACGAGGACGTGGACACGGTTCTGCGCGAGGCCGCCCGGGGGCTGCCGGCCGAGCTCCTGCGCCGCGAGCTGATCCGTTTCTCCTTCGCCGGCCTGAGGGTGCTGCCGGAGGGCGAGGGCGACACCGCCCTGGCCCGGCGCGGCCACGTGGTGCACCTGGGGCCGAAGGGGATGGTCTCGGTGGCGGGCGGCAAGCTGACGACGCACCGCCAGATCGCGCGCGACGTTCTCCGGCGCCTGCCCGGCAAGCCCCCCGACCTGCGCCACGACTCGCTGCCCGGCGCGGGCCGGCTGCCATTCCAGCCGGAGGCGGTGGAGCCAGACGTCTGGGCGCACCTCACCCACCTCTACGGCAGCGAGGCCGACCGCGTCCTGGCCTACCCGGGAGCGGCCGAACGGATTCACCCCGAGGGGCCTGACGTCTGGGGCCAGGTCCGCTACGCGGTCGAGCAAGAGTGGGCGCTGACCGCGGAGGACATCACCCGGCGGAGGACCACCCTCGACATCCGCGGGCTCACGACGCCCGCGATCCGAGAGCGCATCGCAACCTTGCTGCCCGGGCGGGTGTTCTAGTGGCGATGCTGGACTTCGAGAGGATGGTGCTTGATCACCAGGACCGGCTCTTCGCTTTCGGCCTCGGACTGTCGGGCAGCCGGGCCGACGCCGAGGAGATCGCGCAGGAAGCGTTCCTGCGTGCCTACCGGGCGCTGCTGAGCTACCCCGAGCAGCGCCTGCGGGAGCTCAAGGTGCGGCCCTGGCTCTACCAGATCGCGCTCAACGTGTTCCGCAACCGGGTGCGCGGCGGGCGGCCGCCGCTGGGGTCGCTGAACGGCTCCGAGCCCTCCCGCGAGCGCGGCCCGGAGGAGACCGTGGTCGGCACCCAGGAGGTGGTCCGCCGGCTGGCTGCCCTGCCCGCTCGCTACCGGGAGCCGCTGGTGCTGCGCTACGTCCAGGACCTGCCGCTGGCCGAGGTGGCGGCGGTGCTGGGGCAGCCGGTGGGGACGGTGAAGTCGAACGTTCACCGCGGACTGCAACAGTTGCGAGGAGGTCTTTCCGATGAGGGATGAGCTGCGGCGGCTGGGCCGGGCCAAGGCGCCGGCCTCGCTGGCCGAGAGCCTGTTTGAGAAGGCGGCCGAGATCGAGACCGACGCCGGGCCCACCTTCGTGGTCTGGAACCGGCGCGGGGTGTCGGCCGTGCGGTGGGCTACGTCGCGGACGGAATTCGAGCGCTGGTTCGCGGCTTCTTACCGGCGGCCGCTCCGCTGGGTCGCCGAGCGGCCCGACCTCTCGCGCTTCGACCTCTCGCGGCTCACCCCCTTCCAGCGGCTGGTTCTCCAGAAGACGAGGGAGATCCCGCGCGGGGAGGTGCGGACCTATGCCTGGGTGGCCAGGGAGATCGGGCATCCGCGCGCGATCCGGGCGGTGGGGTCGGCGCTGGCCATCAACCCGGTGCCGCTCTTCATTCCCTGCCATCGCGTCGTCCGCTCGGACGGGGTCATCGGCAACTACGGAATGGGCGGCCCGGTGGAGAAGCGGCGGCTCCTGACCCTGGAGGGGGTCGCCGTCTAACTTCGTTTAGCCTAGGCTGTAGATCCCGGGCAGCTCGCGGTAGAGGCCGGCGTAGTCGAGCCCGTACCCGATCACGAAGCGATCCGGGATCACGAACCCAGTGAAGTCGATCCGAACCGCGATCTCGCGGCGCGCGGGCCGGTCGAGCAGGGCCGCCAGCCGCAGCGAGGCGGGCTTCGAGCGGCGGAGCCTCTTCATGATCACCTCGATCGTGCGGCCGCTGTCCACGATGTCCTCCACCAGCAGCACGTGGCGGCTGGTCAGCGGCCCTTCCACCAGGTGGGCGAGGCGAACCTTGCCCGAGCTGGAGGTCCCCGACCCGTAGCTGGAAGCGCGCACGAACTCCAGCTCGGCCGGGATCGAGAGGCTGCGCAGGAGGTCGGAGGCGAAGACCGCCGCCCCCTTCAGGATGACGATGATCACCAGCGGGGTGTCGATGTCGGCGTACGTCTTGGAGATCTCGCGGCCCAGCTCGCGGACGCGGCGCGCGATCCGGGCAGGGGTGATCATCGCCTTGCCCGATCCGCGGACCGGGGCCGAGGGCTGCGCCGGAGGGTGCGTGAGGACCTCCTGCATGGACCGGTTCCTAAAAGGTTAAGGGAAGGGCGGGCAGCGGTGACACGGAAGCTCGGACCGGGCTGCGCCGTGTGAAGAAGCCGCCGTCGAAGTTGATGGCGAGGCCGTCGTGATAGGCGTCCGGCTCGCGGCGGCGGTGTGGCGTGTGGCCGTGGAGGAGCCGCCTGGCGCCGGTTCGCCGGAGCCAGGCCTCGAGTCGCGGCCGGCTGTCGCGGAAGTGGTCCTTGGGGCTGAGCACGTACCAGAGCTCGTCCTCGCCATCTTTGCGGAGGAGCTCCCCGATGCGGGCGTTGATCGCGGCCACGGGGTCGGGCTCGTCGTGGTCGATCAGCTGACCATATCCGTCGTGCCCGGAGTGCTGGGCCAGAGTGCCGTCCTCCAGCTTCAGCATCCCCGGCCGATCCCGTAGCCACTCCTGGAGCGGCTCGTCGCGGCGGAGCTCCTGGAGGTCGTGGAGCTGGCCGCCGACGGACAGGAAGCTGCCCCGGGCGGCCGGGTCACGGACCGCCTGCAGCAGCGCCACCTCGTGGTTGCCGAGGAGCACGGTCGAGTGGGGCCGGTCGCGCGCGTAGCGGAGGGCGCCCACCCCGAAGGGGCCGCGGTTGACGAGATCGCCGAGGAAGAGGGTCTCCCACTGGTCGGGTGGGTAGGGTCGCAGCGCCTGGAAGAGGCGCTGGAGATCGCCGTGGACGTCGCCCACGACCAGGACGGGCAGCCGGTTCAAGCCAGCCGGCGGACGGCGCGCGTGTAGGAGCCGATGGTCTGCTGCTCGCTCCGGTTCGGGCGCCAGACGATCTCGAAGAGACGGTCCGCCTGCTCGCGTCCGAACGGGCGCGCGCTCGGGTACCAGCCGCTCCGCTCGCTGCCTCTGAAGACCCAGAAGGAGTCCCAGGCGCCGCTCGCCCGGGCTCGCCTGACGTGGGCGTTGGCGTCCCACCAGCCGGGGCCGGGGTCCTTCGTGACGTCGCTCAGCACTTCGGCGATCTCGAACTCGCCGACGGTGTGGAACGCGTCCTGCAGCCGGGCCAGGAAGACGATCAGGTCGCCGGGCCGGGCCCGGCGGAGGCTGAAGGCACGGCCGGCGCGGCGGCAGTTGTCGCCGTAGGTCCGGACGGCCGAGTCGAGATCGGGGTCGAGGTGCACCGCCCGGTCCAACCAGCTCCTGGGTGCGTGGGGCGTCAGATTGGGAAGGTCGCGCAGCCGGAGCATGGGCGGCGCCCAGGGCTGCCTTTCGGGGATGGGCAGGACCCGGAAGCTGCCGTCGGGGAACAGGGGCGAGCGGGCGGCGTGGGCCGCGTTGACCCCGACGTTGGCCAGGTAGCGCGCCATGGCTAAAGAGTGCCACGGTAGACTAGCCGTCTGGCCAAGGGGCGTAGCTCAGTCTGGTCAGAGCATCGGTCTCCAAAACCGAGGGCCGAGGGTTCGAATCCTTCCGCCCCTGCCACCCGGGCCGCTAGCTCAACTGGCAGAGCGCCGTGCTGATAACGCGGAGGTAGGTGGTTCGAGTCCACCGCGGCCCACCAAACGCCCCGGCCGGGACGTGCCACCTGCGGCACGGACGGGAACATCGAGGCCACCGGCTGTTCCCACAACCCGCCCACCGGACCGAGGGGTACTGACCATTTCTCGTTCATAGTCGTGTGGTCGACCATTTCGACCGGCATGGGGCCGACGCTTGGCAATCTCAGTGCCAAGCCACCCACAACTCGGATCGCTCTTCCTCCCTGCGACGCCTGGTCACTACTCGTTGCATCCCGCCGCCCCCGGCATCGCCAACGAAGTCGAGATCGTGCGCATCCCGGGCCGCTAGGGATTCTGAAGACGAGGGGGCGGCCTGGCGGGCCGTCCCCGATCGTTTCTTAATTCTCCAGGACAAAGGCGCGCCGGCGAGATCTGCGCCGAAACGGCGCGCGGTAGCCGAACCTGAGCTGCATCGGCGCGAATCGCGCGAAGGCCTCTGCCGACGGTACCTCGAAGCCGAGCGCGTCGGCGACCCGGTCGACCAGGTTGAAGAGCGCGCAGACGTAGATCGCGTCCATCAGGGCGCGCTCGCTCACCCCGGCCGCCCGCACGGTGGCGGCGTCCGCGGGCCCGACCTCAGCCGGGCCGAGGGTCAGCTTCTGCAGGAAGCCAAGAGTCGAGCGCAAACGCTCGTCGATAGGCGCGGTCCGCCAGTCGTCGAGTACCGCCGTCACTAGCTTGTCGCCGAGAGCGTGCGACGCGACCGCGCCGTGCGGCGCGGGCGTGCGCCTGGACAGCGACGCCCAGGTCGCCGCCATCCAGACCGCAATCCAGCGAGTCCTCAACGATCCAGGCTACCGTGAGGCGGCGCGCAGGATGTCGTCCGTCATGGCCCATGAGGACGGTGCCGCGATAGCCGTTCGTGAGTTGACCTCAATCACTCCAGATTGACCAGACGGTCCGAAGACCTCAGCTCCGTGGGTTCGGCTGCGGCTGCATCCCGCGCCTGACGGCTTCGGCTGCCAGCTCGGACCGGGAGTCGATGCCGAGCTTGGCGAAGATGTGGACCAGGTGCGTTTTGACGGTGGCGCGCGAGACAAACAGCCGGGCCGCGATCTCGGGGTTGGTCAGGTGCTGCCCGACCAGGTGCACA
>DATGVT010000252.1:0-4160 GCA_035300005.1 Candidatus Acidiferrales bacterium | reverse complement strand
CTGGCATTGCTTTGCAGCTTGCGGTCAACGGGCTACGAGACGCGTTACGGAATCGGCTCGTGCCGCGCCAGCAGCGAGAGGGTTGCGGGTCGTTAATCCGTGTTACGCGGAAGCGATGCCTAGGTGGCGCTGCGCAGCTTCTCGATGAGGTCGGTTGGGGAGGCCGAGAGCGGCGCCGCCACCTCACCCCGGATGGCTCCCAGGACCCGTTTGGGTAGGTAGCGCTTGAAGGTGGCCCGAGCCCCAACCGGCCCTGCCACATAGAGGCGCCGGGAGCCGGCGGGGTCCTGGCGGGCCACCCACTCGGCGGCCACCTTCAGGTTGGCGTGGGCGCGCTCCTCTTCATGGCGCTGCAATCGGTTGGTCGCCCGGCCCCCCTGGCGATGGTGCTTGACCTGCCGGCCGGCCAGGTCGGCCACCTCCTCGACGTCCTCCAGCACCACCGAGAAGATCCGGGCATGTTCCTTGTCGACCAGGGCGATGAGCGATGGGGGGTGCCGCTCCAGCTGCCGGCGCAGGGGCTCGAGGTGGAGGCGGTCGTCGATCCAGAGCTCGGGCTGCACCTCGTCGCGCAGCCGGATGGTTTGCAGGAGGTCGGCCGGTTCGCTGGAGAAGATAGCCACCGGCTTTCGGAGCGCGGGCAGCTCGTCCAGCATCCGGCGAACCCGGGCCGTTTCCCGGTCGAGGGCCTGGCGCCGATCCTCGCTGGCCAGGGCCCCGGCGCGGTCCCGCCGGAGGTCCTTGATCACGGCGTCGTAGGAACTGCTGTCGTGCCCCAGAGGCAGATACAGGCTGAGCGCCAGGCCCTCGTAGCGAGCCGCGGCCAGGGGCCCCAGCGGGTCGACCATGCAACTTGCAGTCTAGTCTGGCGACCCTTTAGGTTGCGGCTTGACAACCGGCCTGAAGCCAGATCAAATTGTGGCAACCGGGAGGGGGACAAATTCAATCCGGGACCAGGGAGAGGGATAGGCATGCCGACCTCGCTGACGAAAGAGGAGCAGATTCGCGCTGATACGGCGCGACTGCACCAGATGGGCTACGCGCAGCAACTGTTCCGCGATATGGGGGGATTCAGCAACTTCGCGATCTCGTTCACGATCATCTCCGTTCTGACGGGCGGCCTCACCCTGTACAGCTTCGGGCTGAACCACGGCGGTCCGCAACAGATGGGGATCGGCTGGTTGTTCATCGGAGCCATGGTCATGATCGTGGCCATGGCGATGGCCCAGCTGGCATCAGCGCTCCCGACGGCGGGCGCGCTCTACTACCAGGCGGCCAAGCTGGGGAACAAACACTGGGGCTGGATCACGGGCTGGTTCAACCTGGCCGGCCAGGTGACCATCTCTACCGGGATCATTTATGGGAACGCCATCTTCGCCGCGGCGCTCCTCACCGCCCTGTTCAACTACCCCAGCGACCTGACCACGACCGCAGGCAAGCTGGGCACGATCGGCCTGTTTGCCCTCTTCTTGCTGGTTCAGGCGACCCTCAATCATGTCGGGGTCCGGCTGGCCGCCCGTATCGCGGACATCAGCGTCTGGTGGCACATCGCGGTCATCGGGGTGCTGCTCGTCTCGGTCGGGCTCCTGCACCCGCTGCATCCGCTCAGCTACGTCTTCACCCAGTCGTACAACAACTCCGGGTTCGGCTCGCCGATCTATGCCTTCCTGGTGGGCTTGTTGCTGGCGCAGTGGACCTTCACGGGCTACGACGCCTCGGCGCACGTTACCGAGGAGACCGTGAATCCAGCGAAACGAGCGCCCTGGGGGATCGTCAACTCAGTCTTCTGGTCCTGGGTGTTCGGCTATATCATGCTGATCGCGCTGACCGTGGCGATCCCAGACCTGGCCAAGACGGCGGCCAGCAGCAACCCGGTGCTGGACATCGTTACGCACGCGCTGGGGACAAATGGCGGGCTCATCCTGTTCTTTGGCTTCGTCGTGGCCCAGTGGTTCTGCGGGCTCAGTTCTATCACGTCGAACTCCCGGATGCTGTTTGCTTTCAGCCGGGACGGCGCGTTGCCCGGGTCGAAGTGGCTGCACGTCGTGAGCAAGAAGTACCGGACCCCGGCTCGCTGCATCTGGGTAGCGGCGGTCATCGCCTTCATCCCGGCGCTGGCCCAGTTCCCCGTGCCCCCGGTCTACTCGATCGTTGTCTCGATCTCCGTGATCGGCCTGTACGTCTCCTACGTCATTCCTGTGCTCCTCGCCCTGGTCTATCCGAACCGATGGAAGCCGGGGCCGTGGAACCTGCGCCAGTGGTGGAAGCCGGTGGCGGTGCTCGCCATTGTGTGGGTCGCCGTTATCAGCGTGATCCTGATGCTTCCTGAGTACGCCGTTCCGGCAGACTTCAAGGGCAATGTGATCGACTGGCTGAACACTACGGGCGCCTGGGCCGGGCCCGCCATGGCGATCTTCCTGGTCGTCGGTGGACTCTACTATCTGCTCTACGGCCGCCACCATTACACGGGTCCAATCATCATGGGATCCGAAGACGAGATGCGGCGGATCGAACAAGACGTGGAGAAGGGTTCCATCTATCACGAGCCCACGGTCACCACGCCTGGGCCCAGCCTCGAGCCGCAGCGAGCTTAAGCGATCATTTTCCGGAGCGAGCCCGAAGGCTCGCTCCGGCCATCGTCCAGACGGGAGGGTAGATGGGCCGGCTTGACGGCAAAGTCGCCTTGATCACGGGCGCCGGCGGCGGCATGGGCCGGGTGGCTACCCGCGCCTTCGTCCGCGAAGGCGCCCGGGTGGTGGCCAGCGACGTGCGGGCGGCGGCGGCCGGGGAAACGGTCGCCGGCCTGGATGGCCAGGCGGTGGCGGTGGCCGGGGACGTCTCCAAAGAAGCCGACGTCCAGCGGATGGTGGCGACGGCGATCGACCGGTTCGGCCGCCTCAACGTCCTCTACAACAACGCCGGCATCTTCGACGAGGCCGACGAGTCGGTGTTGACCACCACCGAAGCCATCTGGGACCGAACCATGGCCATCAACGTGCGCGGCATCGCCTTCTGCTGCAAGCACGGCATCCCGGCGCTGATCAAAGCCGGGGGCGGTTCGGTGATCAACATTGCCTCCTTCGTCGCCCTGGTCGGGTGCAGCGTGCCCCAGGACGCCTATACCGCCAGCAAGGGCGCGGTGATCGCCCTGACCAAGTCGCTGGCCGTGCAGTTCGGGCCCCGCAACGTCCGGTCGAACGCCATCTGTCCGGGCCCGATCGAGACGCCCCTTATGCGCGACCTGCTGAAGGACGAGGCCAAGAAGCGGGTCCGGCTGGCCCGCATCCCGATGGGGCGCTTCGGCCAGGCCGAGGACGTGGTCAGCCTGGCGGTCTACCTGGCCTCAGACGAGTCGACCTGGACCAACGGGGCGGCGCTGGTGGTGGACGGCGGCATCACGTCCAACTACTTTTAGTGGACCTGATGGCCACCAAAACCACGGCGCCCGAACAGCTGCTGATCGGCGGACGCTGGCGACCCGCCAGTAACGACGGCGTCATCGATGTGATCGAGCCGGCCACCGGCCAGCGGCTGGCGCAGGTGGCCGGCGCCACCGCCGACGACGTGGATGCGGCGGTCACCGCCGCCCGGACTGCCTTCGAGCGCGGTTCCTGGGCGACCATGCCGGCCAGCGCCCGGGGCCGGATCCTTCACGCCATCGGCGAGCAGATCCGGGCTCACGTCGAGGAGCTCTCCACCCTGGAAGCGCGTAACGCCGGCAAGCCCATTCGCGACGCCCGGGACGAGGTGCTGGGCGCGGCCCAGTGCTTCGAGTATTACGCGGGGGCGTGCACGCGCATTTTTGGCGAGACCATCCCAGTGACGGCGCCGGGTCTCGACTTCACGCTGCGCGAGCCGGTAGGTGTGGTGGCGCTCATCGTCCCCTGGAACTTCCCGCTGACCATCGCCAGCTGGAAGGTGGCGCCGGCGCTGGCGGCCGGCAACACCGCCATCCTCAAGCCGGCCAGCTACACCCCGCTGACCGCGCTTCGGCTGGGCGGCCTGGCGCTGGAGGCCGGGCTCCCGGAAGGCGTCCTCAACGTGATCACCGGTCCGGGCGGGATGACCGGGTCAGCCCTCGCGGCGCACCCTGGCGTGGACAAGATTGCCTTCACCGGCGAGACCACCACCGGCACCGCCATCCTGCAGCTCGCCGCCCC
>DATGVT010000251.1:0-5442 GCA_035300005.1 Candidatus Acidiferrales bacterium | reverse complement strand
CCTGTGTCCTCGCCGGAGCAGGCACTGGCGGCGGCTCGGCGTTGACGCCGCGCAGCCGTGTGGTCGCGATCCGAGGCGCCAAGGGCAGTCCAGGCTGCTCCTTCGTGGCGGTGGGCCTGGCCCGCTGCCTGGCGCGGCAGGGTCTGAGCACGCTGCTGGTCGACGCCGACGCCGAGGAGCCGGGCCTGGGCGCCTACCTGGATCTGCCCGCGGCCGGCCCGCTGCCGGTGCCGGTGGCGCCGCTGCTCTGGGTCGCCACCGCGGGCCAGCGGGAAGGTGCTCCAGAGCTCCTGCCCGGCTTGCGCGCCACGCACCAGGCGGTGATCGCCGACCTGGGCCACCACGCAACCGCCCTCCAGCGCCAGCTCGCGGAGGCGGCGGACTGGGTGGTCTGGGTGGTGTCGCCGGACCCATTGGGGCTGGAGCGCGCCGACCGTGCCCTGGCGGCCGGCGGGCCGGGCGCGACCTCGGCCGGGCTGGTGTTCAACCGGATCCGGCCTGGCTGCCTGGGCGGCGCCGAGCCGCTGCTCTCCAACCGACACCGGATGCCGGTGCTGGCCCGCATCCGTGAGGACCCGCGGGCGGCCGCCCCCGCCTGGCGCGGCCAGCCGGTGGAGTCCGCCCGAGCCTTCCGGCGCCCCTTCCAGCAGCTGGCTCGGTGCCTCCATCCCGACGCGGCGGCCGTGGGCTGGGCCTGGCCGTGACCGGCCTCGAGCTGGCCGAGGCCCGCCTGCGCGCCCGCGTGGAGTCGGAGCTGGCACGCGAGCTCGGCCAGCGTGCGGCGACGCGCCCGCGGCTGGAGGACCAGCAGTGGGTCTACCAGCTGGTCGGGCGACTTGTCTCGGAGGAGCAGGCGCGCGGCGGCCTGGACCTCGACCGGAATGCCCTGAGCGAGCTCTGGCGTCGTGTCTTCGGGGCTGTGACCCCTTTGGGGCCGCTGGCGGAGCACCTGGCCGACCCGGAGGTCGAGGAGGTGCGGATCAACGGGACCGGCGCCTGCTTCGTGGTCCGCGGCGGCCGCCGGCTGCCGGTGCCGGTGCCGTTCACGGACGAGCAGGCGCTGGTGGACCTGGTGCACTGGTACGCGGACGGCCTCGGCGGCGGCCGCCTCGACCGCTCCAGCCCCACGGTGACGCTGATCCTGCCCGACGGCAGCCGCCTCCACGCCGCTCTCTCCCCGCCGGCCCGGCCTTCGGCGGTCACCATCCGGCGGCACCCGGCCGGGCGCTTCCGGCAGCTGGAGGACCTGGTGACGGCAGGGTTCCTGCCCGCCGCCCTGGTTCCGTTCCTGCGGGCCGCCGTCGAGGGCCGTTTGAACATCCTGGTGGCGGGCGGCGCCGGCACCGGCAAGACCACCCTGGTCAGGGTGCTCTGCCGGCTGATCCCGGCCGAGCAACGCGTGGTCACGGTCGAGGACCACGCCGAGCTGGGCCTCTGGCGCGAGCTGGCGGACTGCATCTCGCTGGAGGGACGCGAGGCCAACACCGAGGGCCGGGGGGCGATCGGGATCCAGCGCCTGGTGACGGAGGCGCTGCGGATGTCGCCGGATCGGATCGTGGTCGGCGAGGTCCGGGGCGCCGAGGCCCTGGACCTGCTGGACGCCATGAACACCGGACATCCCGGCTCGCTCTGCACCGTGCACGCGGAGAGCCCGCGGGACACGCTGCCCAGGCTGTCGCGGCTGGCGCTGCGCAGCCCGCAGGCTCCGCGGCCGGAGGCGGTGCTGGCCGAGGTGGCCTCCACCATCGACCTGGTCCTCTTCGTCGGCTTCGCCGCGGCCGAGGGATCCCGCCGCCGGCGGCTTCTCTCGGCGAGCTGCGTGGCCGGGCTGGAGGGCGGCCGGCCGCTGATGCAGGAGCTGGTGGCCGGCTCGGCGGCCGGGTGGCGGCGGGTGGGCTCGCCTGCCGCGATGCCGGAGCCGGCCCGCTCCAAGCTGGCCGCGGTCGCCGACCTGGCCACGCTGCTGGACGGCTTCGATGCCTGAGCTGGCGGCGGCCGCCGCCGGGTTGGGCGTGGCGGTGGCCGTGCTCACGTTCGCCGAGCGGGCGGTGCCGCCAGCCTTGAACCGGCTGCTGCGCCGGCTGGCCGAACGCGAAGCCGCCCTCGCCGCGGCGGCCGAACTCGGCTGGCTGGACCTCGCCTCGCTGACGGCGCTGCAGGCCACAGCGCTGGTCGTGGGCTTCCTCTTCGAGTTCGCCCTCACCGGACTGCCGGTGCTGGGGCTGGCGGCGGGCCTCGGCCTGGCGGGCCTCCTGCGGGCCCGGGTCGCGGCTCGCGGCCGGGCTCGGCGCGCCGCCCTCCAGGATGCCGTCCTGGAGGCGGTCCGGCTGCTTCACCAGCTGCTGGCGACCGGCGCCGCCGGGGTCCCGCAGGCGCTGGGGGAGCTGGCCGAACGGGGTCCGCTCCAGCTCCGGGAGCACTTCCGCCGCATCCACGCCGCCGCCGCGGCCGGACGCCAGGGGGAGGCCTGGGGCCAGGCCCGCCGGCGGGTGGCGGAGCCCCTCTTCGACCTGCTGGCGGCCGCGGTCGCGCTTCAGCGGTCCGGTGGCGCCGAGCTGGGGCCGCTCTTCGCCCAGCTGGAGGAGTCGGTGGCGGCGGCCTACGACGTCCAGCGCGAAGCCCAGGCCCTGCAGGTGCAGGCCCGCTCGGCAGCCGCGGTCATCCTCTGCCTGCCGCTCCTGTTCCTGGGCGTGCTCTCGGCGCTGCGCTCGCCCTACCTGGACCCCTACCACGACGCCGGGGGCCAGCTCTTCCTGGCCCTGATGCTGGCTGTGATGGGCATGAGCTACCTCTGGATGCGGCGCCTGCTGCGCCTGCCCGAGCCTCCCCGGCTCCGCTTCCATGACTGAGGTGGCCTGGCTGGCGGCGCTCTGCGCCGGGGCGGGGGCCGGCTGCGCGGCCGCGGCCGCCACCGCGGCCGGCGGGAGCTCCGAGGCTGAGCACTGGCTGGAACGCCGCGGCCGGGCTCGGACCAGCGCCCCCAGCCCGCGCCCTGAGAACCGGCACCATGCCGTCCTGGACTGGGTGCTGGGCAGCGCCCGCCGGCGCCGCGAGCGGCTCCAGACCGAGCTGGTGCCCCTGCTGGAGCTGCTGAGCCTCGAGCTGGGCGCGGGCCAGACCGCACTCAGCGGGCTGGCGGCGGTCTGCTCCCGCCTCGAGGGACCCCTGGCACGGGACCTGCGCCGGCTCCAGCTGATGTCGCAAGTCGCCGGCTCGGCGCCTTTCGAGGCCCGCCTGGAGGCGTACGCCGACCGCCTGCAGCTGCCGGCCGTGGCCAGCCTGGCCTCGGTCCTGCACGCCAGCCGCGATTACGGCGCCGGCGCCCTGCCCGGGGTGCGGGCGCTGGCTGCAGACCTCCGGCGGGCGCAGCGCCGGCAGCTGATCGCCCTCAGCCGTCGGGCTCTGAACCAGGTGCTGGCGCCGGCCGCCTTCGGCATCCTGCTCCCGTTCCTGGGCATCCTCCTCTTCCCGGCGCTGAGCACGCTCTCCCGGAGCTTGAGGTGAGCCGGGGCTCGGCGCTGCTCGAGTTCGCCCTGGCCTGGCCGCTGCTGGTCCTGGTCGTGCTGGCCGCCGTGCAACTGAGCGTCTGGGGCGCGGAGGCGTACGCGGCGCGCTCGGCGGCGCTGGCCGGCGCGCGGGTGGGCAGCACCGCCTCTGGCGGCGCCTCAGCGGCGGCCGCGGTGGCCGTCTCTGCGTTGCAGCCCAGCCTGGTCGGCACCCGTGTCGCGGCCTGGTGCCCGGGTGGCGCCGAGCCGGCACCCGAGGTCTGGGTCTGCGCCCGCGACCTGGGGGGCGAGGTGCAGGTGGAGGTGGGCGGCTCGGTGCCCGGCCTGCTGCCGGTGCCGGGCGGACGGCTGCCCCTGCGGGCCCGGGTCGGGCTGGCCCGGGAGGCATTCAGCCCGTGAGGTCCGGCCAGTCGCTGCTCGAGCTGGCGATCTGCCTGCCGATCCTGCTGCTGCTGGCGCTGGGCACCGTCGAGGTGGTGCGGGTGGCCGACGTCCGCAGCGGGCTGGACGCGGCCACAGCCGCCGCCGCGGCGGCCGCCGCCCGTGCCTCCGACGCCGGCGCCGCGGCCCAGGCCGGACAGGCTCGCTTTCGGGAGGTGCTGGCCGGGTACCCGGCGGAGTCGCCCGCCCTGAGCCTGGACCTGGGGGGCTTCGGGCGCGGAGCCGTGCTCACCGCCACCGGCAGCGCCGCCGCGCCCGGCCTGCCCGGCAGCCTCCGGCTCACGGCCGTGGCTCGGGCCGTGGTGGAACCGTGGCGAAGCCGCTGAGGCAGCGCGGCCAGACGCTGGCCTTCGTGGCGCTGGTGCTGCCGCTGGTCCTGCTCCCGGTGGCGGGCTACGCCGTCGAGGCCAGCCGGCTGGCGGCCCTGCAGGCCCGCCTCCAGGAGGTGACCGCGCTGGCGGCGATGGACGCCGCCCAGCAGCTCGACGTCGCCGCGCTCCGGGCGGGGGCCGGCCTCCAGCTCGACCCGCTGGCGGCGGCGGCCGCGGCACGGGCGTCCCTGAGCAGCCAGGACCCCGACGCCCGGCTGGTCGCGGTCGAGGTGTCGGGAGCGGTCGTCAACCTGGGCGCTGAGCAGCAGGTGCCGCTGGTCTTCGGGGCCGTCCTGCCGGCCGCCTCAGTCACCCTGAAAGCGGCCGCCCGGGCGCGCCTCCGGGCCGGCTTCGACCGCCCGGTCTAGATGCTCAGCAGCTTGCTGCCGTTGCCGACCAGCAGCTTCTGCTTGGCCACGGCCGGGATCTCCAGCTGCTCCAGCTCCTCCAGGCAGCGCTGAGGGTGGATGAAGGGGTAGTCGCTGCCGAAGAGGAACTGGTCCTGCAGCCGTCCCTTCAGCTCCTGGATCACCTCCGGCGGGATGTAGCGCGGCGCCCAGCCGGAGATGTCGATCAGCACGTTGGTCTTGTGCAGCGCGATGGCCAGCATCTCCAGGTGCCAGGGCCAGCCGAAGTGCGCCGCGATCACGGTCAGGCGCGGGAAGGCGGCCGCCACCGCGTCCAGCCGGATCGGGCGTGCATAGTCGAGCCGGATGCCCTGGCCGCCGGGCTGGCCGGCGCCCATGCCGCTGGTGCCGGTGTGGAAGAGGGCCGCCAGCCCCAGCTCCTGGCAGCGGGCGAAGATCGGCCACCAGCGCTCGTCGTCGGGCGCGAAGGCCTGCACCGAGGGGTGGAACTTGACCCCCTTCAGGCCCAGGCCCGCGAACTTCTCCAGCTCGGCCAGCGCCCGCTCGCCCTTGTGGGGATCGACGCTGCCGAAGCCGCTGAACACCTCGGGATGGTCGCGGCAGGCGCCGGCCACGTACTCGTTCGTCAGGGGGGGCCGGCCGGTGGCGGTCTCGGCGTCCCAGGCCAGCAGCACGGCGCGGAGGTCCAGGTCCGAGTACTCGCGCGCCAGCTCCTCGAGCGTCTTCCGCGCGACCTTGGACCGGAAGTACTTCTCG
>DATGVT010000250.1:0-1750 GCA_035300005.1 Candidatus Acidiferrales bacterium | reverse complement strand
CTGACGGTGGCGACCGGGCTGGACGCCGCACCCGGCTTGCTGAAGTCGTAAGCCCAGAGGTAGACGCGCGTCCGCGGCCGGTTGCTGGGCGTGTCAGCTCCCGCCGGCAGCCTGGTCGTCTGCAGGAGGGCGTCGATCATGGCCAGCGGCTGGCCGGCCGCCTTCAGGCTCTCCAGGTTGCGGTCGGGGACGGCCACCGACCAGCTGACGCCGGCTACCCCCTGGCCGGCCAGGTAGGTGGCCAGCGGCGCGACGCCGTCGGCGCCGTTGGGGTCGAGCAGCAGCAGCTGGCCGGAGACCGACACCGCCAGCTTCCTGGCGTCCGGGCTCCAGGCCAGGGCGCCGGCGTGGGCCAGCCGGCTGTTCAGCTGGCGCACCCCCGCCTGCGGGTTCTTCAGGTCCTCGACCTGGGGGCCCGAGTTGGGCAGCGAGACCGCGGCCAGGCTGCCGTCCTGGGTGATCGCCACCGGCCCGTCGTCCGCCTGCAGCGTCAGCGGGAACTCGAGCAGCTGGCCGGTGTCCGGGTTGAGCCAGAACCAGCCGCCGCCGGCGAAGGCGCGGACCAGGAAGTAGCCCGTGGCCGGCGAAGCGCCCTCCACGAAGAGCGGCGCCTGCTGGGGCGGTTTGGTCAGGGCGCGCGGGCCCGTCGCGCCGAGCAGGTCCAGAGCTTGCACCTGGTACTCCGCGCAGCAGCCGAAGGTGTATCCGAGCGCCTTCTGCGTGGCGGCCAGGCCGAACGGGCCCTCGGTCGTGGGGTCGTTGGTGGCGGCCAGGGGCTCCAGGCTGCCGCTGAAGGGGTCGGCCCGGAAGAGCCAGTCGTAGGGGACGACACCGGCCGCGCCCCGGGTGTCGACCGGACGGTCATCGTGGACCGCAAAGTAGAGGACCGGATAGCGCTTGCGGGGAGCGGGTCCCCAGACCGGGCCGGAGACGTGCAGCTGGCCGGTCATCGGGGCCACCAGCAGCGTCTTCCCGGTGCCCGGGTCGAGCACGCCCACGCCCTGCGCCGAGGCGTAGCCGATCAAGCCGGATTTGAGGGCGTTGGGGAGCGGCGGCGAGGCGGGTGGGCTGGCGAGCGAGGTGGACCCGGACGCGCACGCGGCGACGACGATCGCCAGGGCGGCCAGCGCCGCCGGGCGGAAGAGGCCATGCACGGGCCGAGCATTCTAATCCGTTACGGGGCGCCGCCTCGGACGGTTAGGTCTGGGCGTGCGCCGACTTCTGGTGACCGCGCTGACGGTGCTCGCGCTGGCCGGGTGCGGGCGCCTGCCGGTGCCGGGCGTCCCCTCTCCGCCGGGCCCCGCCCAGCACTTCGACGTGGTCGCCACCGAGCGCGATTCCGGCGGCCAGCTGAACCTCCGTGCCGGCCAGACGCTGGAGCTGGTCCTGGCCGCTCCGAAGGGCTTCCAGCCGTGGCAGGGAGTGCAGGTCCGGCCCCCGGGGGTGCTGGTGCCGATCCCGGACACCGCCACCGCCGAGCGCGGGGTAACCCTGGCCGCCTTCCGCGCGGCGGGCCCGGGCTCGGCCGAGATCTCCGCCTACTCGGCCCCCGACTGCCCTGCCAACAGGGCTTGCCCGGCCATCGTGGCCGTGTTCAACCTGAAGGTCGTAGTGACCTAGGGCGGGCCGCTAGGCCGGCGCGACCACCGCCCGGACCGCCGCCGCCAGTGCCTCGAGCTCCGAGCGCTGCACCTCCCGCCCGTAGCCGGGTGGGAACGTCAGCCCGAAGCCGTCGCCCTTGAAGCGGGGG
>DATGVT010000249.1:0-7172 GCA_035300005.1 Candidatus Acidiferrales bacterium | reverse complement strand
AATGGTGGACATCAGGCCGACTCGACTATCCTCGCCATTCCACGGCCTGGGGACTCAACCCTGTGGCCAGAGCTTGCTGGGGGATTGCAGATGGAGATTCAAGAGGTGGCGGCCGAAAGCCCGGCTCAGCCTGGATCGGACGGCGAGGTAGCTTCCGGCAGGGCTGGCGCGCGCCCGTTCACCCTGGGTCCCCGAGACGTCCTGGAAGGGAAGCTCGTCCTCGAAGGGGACCTCCGGGTACAGGGCCGGGCCGAAGGCGAGATGCTGGTCACCGGCGACATAGACGTCGATTCCGGGGCGACCGTCAGGGCGTCGCTGCAGGCGTCCGCGGTTGCCGTCCGGGGCGACGTCGAGGGCACGGTGATCGCCCGCCACAGGCTGGTGCTGGCAGGGTCCGCGACCCTGACCGGCGACATCCAGGTCGGGCGGCTTCAGATCGATGACGGCGCCACCTTCAACGGCAACGTCCACATGGGTGACATTGGGTAGCCGGCCGCGGGCGGCCAGGCGCCCGCCGGCGGTCGAGCCCGCGCTACCGGCGGTGGACGACGCGGCGCCGGCGGCTGACGGCAAGCCGAACACGGTCACGCTCGGCCCCCGCGACCGGGTCGTCGGCCAGCTCTACGTCGAAGGGGACCTTCGAGTGGGCGGCCGCGTCGACGGGGAGGTGATCGCCACCGGGGATGTCGACATCGGCGCGACGGCCCGGCTCAAGGCTTCGGTCGCCGGCCGCGAGATCAACGTACGTGGCCAGGTCACGGGCAACGTCACCGCCCGGCGCCGGCTGCAGCTGGCGGGTTCCAGCTCTCTTACGGGTGACGTGCAGGCGGAGCGGCTGGTCATCCAGGATGGCGCCACCTTCAGCGGGAACATCAGCATGGGGAAGCCGGTCGGGACTGCTCGAGAGCCGGCCCCAGCCGGGCCGCCGCCAGCGGTGGCCGCTCCCCCGCCCACGCCTGCCAGGCCGGCGCCCAGAGCTTCCAGGTCGCAGCCGAAGAGAACTTCCAAAGCTCCGGGAGGAAAGCCCCGGCGCCGGCGTTGATCGAGGACGTCCCCGGTCGACACGCGGTAGCCTGAGCACTCGTGGAGAGGGCGATCGACTTCGAGCTCCCAGATCACGACGGTAAACCCTGGCGGCTCGCCCAGCGGCTGGCCGAAGGACCCGTCCTGCTCGTCTTCTACCGGGGAGACTGGTGACCCTACTGCAACGGGCAGTTGGCCTCGTATGCGCGCAGCTGGGACCGCTTTCAAGCGGAGGGCGTGGCGGTCGCCGCCATCTCCGTCGACCCGGCCGCGAACAACCAGGCGCTGGTCGAGAAGCTGCTGCTGCCCTTCCCGGTCCTGAGTGACCCCGAGGGTCGCGTGATCAAGGAGTGGGGCGTGTGGAACGACGGCGACGGGATAGCGCGGCCGGCGATATTTGCCGTCAGGCCTGACGGCACCATCGCCGGACAGTACGTGGGCCGCGACTACGCCGACCGGCCGACCGACGACGAGCTGTTCAAATCCGTTCGGGGAGGTGACTGAAGGGTGGCCTGAGGAGACCGGCCGCTGCCGCTCGAGCAGCTGGAGCCGTACATGAGGGGGGCCAAGTTCGCCGCCCTGGCGCTGGGCCGGCGGCACCACGACCACGATCCGGACATCGCCGATGACGCCGCTCGCTACTTCGACATGGCCGAGCGCTACCGGCAGGCGGCCATCGCCACCTTCCGGCTGCACAAGCAGCCGATGTAGCGTCCGGCCCCGGGTTCGACCGGGAATCCTCCCGCCGATAATCAGCAGCCGTGGCGAGCTCCGTCTCCGAAGACCTGGCGCGCCTGGTCTGCGACCTGGTCGCAATCGAGTCGGTGAACCCGGACCTGGTGGCCGAAGGGTCGGGCGAGACGAAGATCGCCGCATTCGTGGCCGGCTGGCTGCGCTCCGAGGGCCTGCCGGTGGAGGTCCTGGAACCGGTCGCCGGCCGGCCCAGCGTGGTGGCCGTCGTGCCCGGTTCCGGCGGCGGCCGCAGCCTGATGCTGAACGCGCACCTGGACACGGTGGGCGTGGGCGGCATGGCCGAGCCGTTCTCTCCCCGGATCGAGGGTGGCCGGATCCACGGCCGCGGCGCCTACGACATGAAGGGCAGCCTGGCCGCGATCATGCTGGCCGCCCGCGAGGCGAAGAAGCTTCGCCTCCAGGGCGACCTGATCGTGACCGCCGTCGCTGACGAGGAAGTGGCCAGCCTGGGCACCTCCGCGGTGCTCGACCGCTTCCGGGCCGACGCCGCCATCGTGACCGAGCCCACCGAGCTCCGCCTCTGCCTCGCCCACAAGGGATTCGTCTGGCTCGAGGTCGAAGTGAGGGGCCGGGCCGCCCACGGCTCGCGGCCCGACCTGGGCGTCGACGCCATCGCCCGCTCCGGCCCGATCCTGACCGGGGTCGGGGAGCTCGACGCCAGGCTCCGCCGCGGCCGGCGCCACCCGCTCCTGGGGACCGGTTCCATCCACGCCTCGCTGATCGAAGGCGGCCAGGAGCTGAGCACCTACCCCGCCCGCTGCCTGGTCAGGCTCGAGCGCCGCACCATCCCGGGCGAAGACGGCCGCACAGCTCTGGGCGAGCTCGAGCAGCTGGTCGCCGCCTCCGCCGTGGATGCCGGGGCCCGCGTCCTTCTGGAGAGAGCACCTTCGGATGTCAGCCCCCAGAGCCCGGTGGCGGCCGCCGTCGCCGCGGCTGCCGGAAGCCCGGAGCTGGTCGGCGCCGCCTACTGGATGGACATGGCGCTGATCAACGGCGCCGGGATCCCGGCGGTCGCTTTCGGACCCGCGGGCGAGGGCGCCCACGCCGACGTGGAGTGGGTCGACGTGGCCTCGCTGGAGCGGTGCCTGCGGGTCTACCTCGGTGCAGCCGCCGCCATCTGCGGTCCCGACCGGACATGATCCCGATGCGCTTTCGGGCGCGGCTCGCGATCGGAGGGAGTCACCACCGCCTGCTGACCGGCGTCAGGCCTGGCGGCGCCGGCTCCGGCC
The DNA here is from genome assembly GCA_035300005.1 of Candidatus Acidiferrales bacterium. Taxonomy (GTDB): domain Bacteria; phylum Chloroflexota; class Dormibacteria; order Dormibacterales; family Dormibacteraceae; genus DATGVT01. The sequence goes on along the minus strand of DATGVT010000249.1, from coordinate 4,167 downwards.
CTCGGCGGCGTGGCGCGCGCGGGCCTGCTCGATGCTGGCACTGAGGGCGGCCATCAGGTCCTCGACGCCGGCGGCGGGCGCCGGTGCCTCAGGCTCTTCCAGGGGACGCGCATCGCCCGAACGGGACTCGATCAGCGCCAGCAACCGCTCGCGGTACTCGTCCCGGTAGCGCTGGAGCTCGAAGGGGCCCGTCAGCGTGTTCACGAGCAGGGCCGCCGTCTCCACCTCCCGCTCGCTCAGGTCGTAGGGCAGCCGCCGTTCCAGCTCGGTGACCGGCACCACCTCGTCCGCGAAGAGCAGGGTCGAGAGCAGCATCAGGCCTCCGCGCGGCTGCAGCGCGGCCAGATGGCGCCTGCTCCTCAACACCAGCCAGCCGATGGCGGCGCGGTTCGTCTCCTGCATGGCCCGCAGCAGCAGCGCGAAGGGCCGCAGCAGTTTCACGTCGGGTACCACGTAGTAGGCGGACTCGAAGTAGATCGGGTCCAGGTCCTTGCGGGAGACGAACTGCTCGATGTCGATCGTCCGCGTCCGTTCCGGCGCCAGCGACTCTAGGTCCTGGTCGGTGACCTCCACGTAGCGGTCGGGCTGGACCTCGAAGCCACGCGCTGTCTCGCCCTTTGAGATCTCCGGCGCCGGGAGCCGCGTGGCCTCGACCTCCGTCGGAGGGGGGCTCCACTCCTCGACCAGCCGGCCCAGTTCGCGGACCCGCTGGTGGCGGACGCGGCGGCCGGTCGCGCGCTCGATCTCCCGGAAGTGGACGTCGCGGCGGCGGACGGCGGAGTAGAGGCGCACCGGGATCGTGACCAGCCCGAAGCTGATCGATCCGCGCCAGAGAGCCTGCGCCATCCGGCCGATCCTAGCCCAGCGGGCGCTGCGCGACCCGCGTCGCCAGCGCCATGACCGTGACCTGGCGGCTAACTAGCCGCCGCGGCCTGGAGCCCACGAAAGGCGGCGTCCTGCTTCCGAGTCAGCGCGAACACAACCGTGATCGCGAGCGCCGCTGCCACGCCCCGCACCAGGACGACCAGCTGACCGAACTCGGCCGCGGCCACCACCTGCCCTTCGGTGCTCACCGGCATGCGCGCCCAGACGTTTATGAGGATCCAGCTGATCAGCCAGGCGCCCCACCAGACACCCATCAGGACCGGCGGCGAGGCCGCTCCGGCCGGCGTCCTGGCCTCGCTCGCCTGGGACGCCTCCAGGAGCGTCTGCAGCGGCATCCAGAGGTTGGCGAAGGGGATGAACCACCAGCCCGCCGCCCAGGCCGGGGACTGACGCACGCCCTGGGCACCCAGCGCGGGGAGGTTGCGGTAGACCCGGTGGCACCACATCGCGAAGGGGATGCTGGTGGCCAGGTCGACTAGCGCCCAGAGCACGATGCTGCCGATCACCACGCGCGAGATCAGCTCTTCAGCGTTGTCGTCGGGGTGCTCGGCGTCGAAGATCACCGCGTTGGCGACCTCCGCCAGACCGACCAGGACCAGCGCGGCGACGGTCATGCCCAGGCAGAGCTGCGTCATGATCGCACGCGCCCGAGGGGACGCGTATGGCCTCGACCAGGCGGGCACCCAGGCGGCGCCGTTCCAGCGCCACTTTCGGTCGGGTGAGAGCGCCCCAGGAGCCTGCACGAGGCCGATCCTAGCCCAGTAGCCGCTGCGCGACTGGCGTCGCCAGCGCCATGACCGTGACCTGGCAGAATTCTGCGCTGATGCGCACGGTCCGGCTGAAGACGGTCGACGCCTACCTGGCCATCGACTTCGAGTGCCCGACCAGCGCCGGCGGCACCCGCCTGGCTGCCGACGTGACGGCGCGCGAGACCCGGCTGCTGGCCCGCGCCATGACCTACAAGTTCGCCGTCCTCGGCCTGCCGATCGGAGGTGCCAAGGCGGCGATCAGGGCCGCTCCGGGCCAGCGCTCGGAAGCCATCCGCCGCTACTGCGACGAGATCCGGCCCCTGGTCAGCGAGCGCCGGTTCCTGACCTCGACCGACCTGGGCACGATGCCCGCGGACTTCGAGTCGCTGCCGGGGAACGAGCAGGGCGACCTCATGCACACCGACCAGGACGGCATGCCGCTGGACGCCTACATCACGGGCCTGGGCGTCGCGGTGGCGGCCGAAACGGCTCTCGGCGGCCTGCGCGACCGCACCTTCGCCATCCAGGGGTTCGGCAAGGTGGGCGGCGCCACCGCGCTGGCGGTGGCCAGGCGAGGCGGCCGGGTGGTCGCCGTCTCGACGGTTCACGGCTGCGTCCGGCGCGAGCATGGCTTCGACGTGGCTGAGCTGCTCCGGCTCCGTGCCGAGCACGGCGACCGCCTGGTCGAGAAGGCCGGCGTCCCCCTGCGTCCCGCCTCGGAGCTCTTCGCGGTCGAGGCGGACGTTCTGGTCCCCGGAGCGCGCGTCGGCGTCATCGACGCTCGGCGGGCGGCGGCGCTTCGGGTCCGGGTGGTGGCCCCGGCCGCCAACGTGCCCTACACGCGGGCGGGGCTGGCCGCCCTCCGCCGGCGGGGAGTCATCGCGCTGGCCGACTTCGTCTGCAACTCGGGCGCCACCATCGGCTACACCGCGCCGGGCCTGACCACCCCCGCCGAGGCCGCGCACGAGGTCGAGCAGCGGGTGCGAGCGCTGACCAGCGAATCCCTTCGGCATCCCGACGGGCCCTTCGCCGGGGCCCGCGAGATCGCGGAGCGGTTCCTCAGGACCTGGGTGCCCGAGGACCGGCGGCCGGAGAGCCCAGCCCTGGCCTGAGCCGGGTCCCGGTCCCCCCGGCCAGGGCCTCGGCCAGGCGGTCGGTAGCCGTGATCAGAGCCTCCTTGCCGCCGCCGCGCAGGAACTCGATCGCGGCCTGGACCTTGGGCCCCATGCTGCCGGCCGGGAACTGGCCCTGGGCCAGGTAACCCTCGGCCTCCGGCAGGGTCAGGTTGTCCAGGAAGCGCAGGTCCGGCCGCCCGAAGTTGATCGCCACCCGCTCGATCTGGGTGCAGAGGACGAGCAGCTCGGCGCCCAGCTCCAGCGCCAGCAGCGCCGAGGCCAGGTCCTTGTCGATCACGGCCTCCACCCCGCGCAGCTGGCCCGGCACCTTCTCGACCACCGGGACCCCACCGCCTCCGGCCGCGATGACGAGGAAGCCCTGCCGGAGCAGGGAGGCGATGGCCGGAGCCTCGACGATCCGAAGCGGGCGCGGCGAGGCGACCACCCGGCGGTAGCCGCGCCCGGAGTCCTCGGCCATCCGCCAGCCGTACCGCTGGCTCAGCCGGGAGCCCTCCTCGCGGCTGTAGAAGGAGCCGATCGGCTTGGTCGGCCGGCGAAAGGCGGGGTCGTCGGCGGCGACCACGGTCTGGGTCAGGACGGTGACCACCTTCTCGGGCCGGCCGAGGCGGCGGAGCGCGTTGCCGAGGGAGTTGCCCAGCACGTATCCGAGGCCGCCCTGGGTCTCGGCGACGCCGTAGTCCAGGGCCAGGCCGGGAAGCTCGGGGGCGAGGGCAGCGGTGAGGGCGGAGCGGTGGAGGATGAAGCCGACCTGGGGGCCATTGCCGTGGGTCAGGACCACGCGCCAGCCGCGCGCCACCATGCCGGCGACGTCGCGGGCGATGACCCGGGCGTGGGCGAACTCCTGGTCGATGGTGCCCCGCTCGCCGGCGCCGATCAGCGCGTTGCCACCGATCGCGACCACGGCCGACTTCACGCCGGCCGGCAGCCTAGCAGCTTCCGCTCAGTTGAGCTGGAAGTTCTGGGGCTGGGCGTAGGCCTCCTTGTCGGCCAGGGATCCGGCCTGGCGCACGTAGACGTCGAGCTGCCAGACCCCGGCCGCCAGCCCGGCCGTGTTCCAGCTGAAGCTGGCGGCGGCGCTGTAGTCCTGGGCCACCTGCCAGGCCCCGCCCGGCGGCATCACGAAGTACTTGTAGGTCGGGCTGGTGCAGCCGGTCGAGCTGGCGTTGATGGTGACCACGGTGCCGACCGATTGCGGAGAGGCCGGGCTGGTCGTGAAGCTCACCGAGCTGCAGGGGCTGCCGCCCAGCTGGTAGTTCTGGGGCTGCGCGTAGGCGTCCTTGTCCACCGTCGAGCCCGCCTGCCGCACGTAGACGTCCAGCTGCCAGACCCCGGTCGCCAGCCCGGTCGTGTTCCAGCTGTAGCTGGCCGCCGCGCTGTAGTCCTGCGCCACCTGCCAG